>NZ_JBFODS010000029.1:0-72949 GCF_040908445.1 Aeromonas sp. R10-2
CATATACAGGACCTTAAGAAAACACTTCATTTGAAATTCCTTCTAAGGTCCTGTTCTGTATCGATTTTCGCTGCTTGGTTCGACGGGCATTTTTCGCCAAGTAAACGGCAGCCCATTCCAGACGCTCTCTTATTTCCACCAACACCCGATGAGCCACCGCTTCCAATAACGGGAACCACCAGGTTCCGCTATTTTTCGCCGCTTTCAGTGTGGATAAACCGTCCCCCATCAGCGTCTGAGCTACCCGTCTTTTCATCACCAGCGACAACAGGCTGGCCCACACCAGCCCCTCGGCAATGGCTTTCTGACCTGTCACAAAGCCCTTGAGCCGGTTGTGCGACTTCCACTCCTTAAACAGCAGCTCCACCTGCCAACGACAGCGGTACAGGCTCATCACCCGCTCTGCTGGCCATGCCTCTCGTGGCAGATTGGTCATCCAGATACAGAACCGTTTCTCCTCGGCAAACCAGCGTCGGATCAGCCGATACTCGAACTTGCCCGATTTCACCACCATATCCAGTACCTCTGCCCGACAGTGCCGCCGTCCAGCATCCTTGAGTGACAGGCCCGCCAGCTTCGGCACTTCCCGTTCGTCACCGCGCCATGCCCGGATAATCTTCGGGTTCAGGCTCTTACTACCCCTGACCAGATAGAAACCGCCCGCCTCGTTTAGTTTCGCAAAGTAGGCCATATCGATGTAACCCGCGTCCGCCAACAGCAGGCTGTTATTGAGCCGCTCGGGCTCAGGCAGGAACTGGCGCTCTGACGCCGTATCGGCAGAGACCTGCATGCAAACTGGACTTTGCTCCAATAGAGACATGAGCATATGACACTCGATTGCCGCCGGGCTAATGGTCTTGAACCTTCCCGGAAACACTTCGGCCAGGCTTTTGTGGACGGCAAAGGAAGTACCATCCTGCAACAACACCTGTTTGAATGCGCCAAGGGATGCAGTCTTCATCTGTTGGCCGATACGCAAGGCGATAGCCCGTTCAACCAGCGCCTTCATGAACAGGGCGAACGACGCTTTGCGCAACTGGTTGTGAAAGGGCTTGTAGGAAACCTGATGGGCATCAACCAGTTGCAAGGCATTGAAATGATGGTGCAATCCAGCGATACCATCGACCTGGTCGCAGCCAAGTGCCCGCAAGAGTGCAGTCACCAGCATGGCAGGCGTAATGGCTCGTTTGCGCAAGCAAAATTGGCAGTCACGGGCAATGCGGTCGAGTTCGGCAGGAGAGAGAAGTTGCTCAAGATAGTGGTTGGCATCGATAATGGTCATGGCTTCGTGCGTGGCGGTTTTGTTTGGCGATAAAATCAGATCACAATCGAAGCCATTTTTATATCTATTTCAATTGGTTGCTGCTAAAGATCCTGTACATGAGAGCGCACTTCCTTCGGTATCAATTTCAGACCCTTTTTGAACATGCTGTAGGGGGTTTGACCCTCCATCATCCTGCCCTGATGTGGCCGCTGGGTGTTGTAGTGATCCAGATAGCTGTCCAGGTCTGTCTGCATCTGCTCCACTGATTCATACCAGGTCGTCCTCCCCTTGATACGGAAGTGTTCATCCAGCAGGGTGCGATGTAGCCGCTCGATAAAGCCGTTGCTCTGCGGCCTGCGTACCTTGGTGGTCCGGTGCTCAATCCCCTCCAGTTGCAGGAACAGCTCGTAGGGATGATGGTCAGGGCGCCCGCAGAACTCGCGCCCATTGTCCGACAGGATGGTATAGACCCGTGCCTCATGAGCCTCGAAGAACGGCAGCACCGTTTCGTTGAGCACATGGACCGACGTCACCGGCAGCTTGCTGGTGTAGAGCCGTCCCCAGGCGTGGCGGCTGTAGCAATCGAGCACGGTTTGCAGATACACCTTGCCCACCCCCTTGAGTGCACCGACGAAGAAGGTGTCGACCGCCACCAGTTCCCCGGTGTAGTGGACCTCAATCTGGCGTTCGCGAAACTCGGGGCTGAAGCGCTCTAACAGGCGAATTTGCTCGTCATTGAGTTCAATGGTCTGCTCCCGGTGGGTTTTCTCGAGGCGCAACAAACGGTCGTGTTTAGAGAGCAAGTCATGACGTTGCCACACGCCACGCACACCGCCTGCACTGACGTTGATACCCTGCAAAGCCAGTTCTTGCACGACCCGCAGCGGGCCATGGGTTGGTCTGGTGAGAGAGTAATCGAGGATAGCCTGTTCAATCTCGGGAGCGACCCGGTTGGGATGCGCCCCTTTACAGCCGGGGAGTTTGTCGAGCAAGCCCTCAGCCCCATAGGTCTGGTAGTTACGGCGAATCTCGTAGAACTGCTGGCGGCTGTAGCCGATGAGCTTGCAGGCTTTGCTGACGTTATTGAGCTCTTTGGCGAGCTCTAGCAGGCTGAGTTTACGACGTGCTACTTTCTCGTTGGTGGTCATACGGTGACTCCGGATAACACGGTAGGGGTACCGTTTTGTTATCCGGTTTGAAGCCGTATGACCACTCCCTTTTGTGGGCAACTGTCAGGTAAATACCATCTCCATACAAATTACCCTTCCTGATTTTCCCCGGCTGCCGGCTCGGCGCCGGCGACGGGTTCAATCTCGATGCGATCGACCCGCTGCAAACCGCGGGGCAGTTTGGCGCCACGGCGGCCGCGCTCGCCGCGGTAGTAGTCAAGATCAGCTGGTTTTAGGGTGAGCTTGCGCTTGCCGGCAAACAGGGTGACCGACTGGCCCTGGGGGATGACGGCGGCCATCACCATAAACTCCTCCCGCGCCTTGACGCGCGCCGACGGGATGCTGATGAGCTTGTTGCCCTTGCCCTTGCCGAGTACCGGCAGGGTATTGAGCGGGAACAGCAGCATGCGCCCCTCGTTGGAGATGGCCATGCAGAGATCCGTGTCCGGCGCGCCTATCCTCTGGGGCGCCATGACGATGCCCCCTTCCGGCACGGTCAGCAGCGCCTTGCCGTTCTTGTTTTTACCGATCAGGTCGTCATATTTGCAGACGAAGCCGTAACCGGCGTCGGAACAGATGAGGTACGGCTCGCCTTCATTGCCCATCACCAGATGGCGTACCTCTTCGCCGGCCCCCAGCGCGAAGCGGCCGGTGAGCGGCTCGCCCTGACTGCGGGCCGACGGCAGAGTGTGAGCCTCCAGCGAGTAGGTTCTCCCCAGGGTGGAGAGGAACACCGCCTGCTGGTTGCTACGGCCATGGGCGTGGGCCAGATAACCGTCCCCCGCCTTGTAGGAGAGGCCCTCCACATCCACGTCGTGACCCTTGGCGGCGCGCACCCAGCCCTTGTCGGAGAGGATCACGGTCACCGGCTCACTCGGGGTGAGCTCCTTCTCGGTCAGGGCCACGGCGGTGGCGCGCTCCACCAGCGGGGTACGGCGATCGTCGCCGTACTTCTCGGCATCCGCCAGGATCTCTTTCTTCAGCAATGTGCTGAGACGGCGCTCGGAACCCAGGATCAGTTCCAGCTTGTCGCGCTCTTCCGCCAGTTCGTTCTGTTCGGCGCGCAGCTTGAACTCTTCGAGCTTGGCCAGGTGGCGCAGTTTCAGCTCGAGGATCGCCTCGGCCTGGGTTTCGCTGATGTTGAAGCGCTCCATCATCACCCGGCCCGGCTCCTCCTCGGTGCGGATGATCTCGATCACCTCGTCGATGTTGAGATAGGCGATGAGCAAACCTTCGAGGATGTGCAGGCGGGCCAGCACCTTGTCGAGGCGATACTGCAGGCGGCGGCGCACCGTCTCACGGCGAAAACTCAGCCACTCGGTGAGGATGGTCTTGAGGTCTTTGACCTGGGGCCGGTTGTCCAGACCCAGGATGTTGAGGTTGACCCGGTAGTTCTTCTCCAGATCCGTGGTGGCGAACAGGTGGGCCATCAGCCCCTCCACATCCACCCGGTTGGAGCGCGGCACGATCACCAGACGGGTCGGGTTCTCGTGGTCCGATTCATCCCGCAGATCGGTGACCATGGGCAGCTTTTTGGCCACCATCTGGGCGGCAATCTGCTCCATGATCTTGGCGCCTGAGGCCTGATGGGGCAGCGCGGTGATGACAATGTCGCCATCTTCTTCGCTCCACACCGCCCGCTGCTTGATGGAACCCTTGCCGGTCTCGTAGATTTTGCGGATATCGTCGCGCGGGGTGATGATCTCGGCGTTGGTCGGGTAGTCCGGCCCCTGAATGTGCTGCATCAACACATCGAGCCCCGCATTGGGGTTGTCGAGCAGCTCGGCACAGGCGTAGGCCACTTCCCGCGCGTTGTGGGGCGGGATATCGGTCGCCATGCCCACCGCGATACCGGTCACCCCGTTGAGCAGGATGTGCGGCAGGCGGGCAGGCAGCACCACCGGCTCCTTCATGGTGCCGTCGAAGTTGGGCGTCCACTCCACCGTGCCTTGCCCCAGCTCGGAGAGCAGCAGCTCGGAGAAGCGCGACAGCCGCGCTTCGGTATAACGCATGGCAGCGAAGGATTTGGGATCGTCCGGCGCACCCCAGTTGCCCTGACCATCCACCAGCGGGTAGCGGTAGGAGAAGGGCTGGGCCATCAGCACCATGGCTTCATAACAGGCGCTGTCGCCGTGGGGGTGGTACTTACCCAGCACGTCACCCACGGTACGGGCAGACTTCTTGTGCTTGGAGAGCGCCGACAGCCCCAGCTCGCTCATGGCGTAGATGATGCGCCGCTGCACCGGTTTGAGGCCATCGCCAATATGCGGCAAGGCCCGATCCATGATGACGTACATGGAGTAGTTCAAGTAAGCCTGTTCGGTAAAGGTGCGCATTGGCTGGCGCTCTACCCCGTCCAGACTGAGCTCGATAGCATCACTCATGTGATTTTCTCTTTCGGTTCGGGAGCCGCCACAGGGCGACTCCGGCTAAATGCTTGCCGGCCCCGACAGGGCCGGCCGACGGCTTAGATGATGGCGAGGTTCCCCTTCTCCTCTAACCACTCGCGGCGATCGCTCGCCCGCTTCTTGGCCAGCAGCATATCCATCAGTTGCAGGGTCTCGTCAGCCGCATCCCCTTCGCTCTCCCCTGCCGGCTCCATGGTGAGCTGCACCAGACGGCGGGTGTTGGGATCCATGGTGGTTTCCCGCAGCTGTTTCGGGTTCATCTCACCCAGACCCTTGAATCGGGTCACCATCACCTTGCCCTTCTTCTTCTCGGCTTCGACCCGCTGCAGCACGCCGTTCTTCTCGTCCTCGTCGAGGGCGTAGTAGACCTCTTTACCGATATCGATCCGGTAGAGGGGCGGCATGGCGACATAGACGTGCCCCTTCTCCACCAGCGTGCGGAAGTGCTTCACAAAGAGGGCACAGAGCAGAGTGGCGATGTGCAGACCGTCCGAGTCCGCATCCGCGAGGATGCACACCTTGCCGTAGCGCAGGCCGCTGAGATCCTCGGAGTCGGGGTCGAGCCCGATGGCGACCGAGATATCGTGCACTTCTTGCGAGGCGAGCACCTGACCGGCCTCCACCTCCCAGGTGTTCAGGATCTTGCCGCGCAGGGGCATGATGGCCTGAAACTCGCGATCCCGCGCCTGCTTGGCGCTGCCGCCTGCGGAGTCCCCCTCCACCAGGAACAGCTCCCCCTGCATAGGGTCGGCGCAGTTACAGTCGGTCAGCTTGCCGGGCAGCGCCGGGCCCTGGGTAATCTTCTTGCGCACCACCGTCTTGGCGGCGCGCATCCGGCGCTGGGCGCTGCTGATACAGATCTCGGCGATCTGCTCCGCCAGCTCGGTGTTGCTGTTCAGATAGAGGCTGAAGGCATCCTTCACCACGCCGGAGACAAATGCCGAGCTCTGGCGCGAGGAGAGGCGCTCCTTGGTCTGACCGGCGAACTGCGGATCCTGCATCTTGATGGAGAGGATGTAGGCGCAGCGATCCCAGATATCTTCCGGAGTCAGCTTGACCCCCCGCGGCAACAGGTTGCGGAACTCGCAGAACTCGCGCATGGCGTCGAGCAGTCCCTGACGCAGACCGTTGACATGGGTACCGCCCTGCGCGGTGGGAATGAGGTTCACATAGGATTCGGCGAGGCATTCGCCCCCTTCCGGCAACCAGCAGAGCGCCCAGTCCACCGCCGACTGTTCGGTACTGAACGCACCGACGAAGGGCTGCTCCGGCAGGCAGGTGAACTGCTTGACCGCATCGATCAGATAATCCTTGAGGCCATCTTCGTAGCACCACTCCAGCTTTATGCCAGTGTTCTTGTCGAGGAACTTGATAGTGAGGCCGGGACAGAGCACCGCCTTCGCTTTCAGCAGGTGTTCCAGCTTGGTGACCGAGAATTTGGGCGAATCGAAGTAGCTCGCCTGCGGCCAGAAGCGCACCCGGGTGCCGGTGTTGCGGCGACCGCAGGTGCCGGTGATGGTCAGCTCCTGCACCTTCTCGCCACGCTCGAAGGCGATGTCGTAGACCTGACCATCGCGACGTACCGTCACCTCGACCCGATCGGAGAGGGCGTTTACTACCGAAATACCCACCCCGTGCAGACCGCCGGAGAACTGGTAGTTCTTGTTGGAGAATTTGCCGCCCGCGTGCAGCTTGCAGAGGATCAGCTCCACCCCGCAGACCCCCTCTTCCGGGTGGATATCGACCGGCATGCCGCGGCCGTCGTCGATCACTTCGAGGGACTGGTCTTCATGCAGGATCACCTCCAGATTGCGGGCGTGACCCGCCAGCGCTTCATCGACGCTGTTGTCGATGACCTCCTGGCCGAGGTGATTGGGCCGGGTGGTGTCGGTATACATGCCGGGGCGGCGACGCACCGGTTCAAGGCCATTGAGGACCTCAATGGCATCCGCATTGTATTGAGTAGACATGGAGGGCCTTGCGAATTGACGTTTGGAGGGAATCTTAACTGCTAGGCGGGGGTAGAACAAACTCCCCGCACCGAAAGCTTGATCTGGAGAAGAACAAGCAGGGCGAGACCGCCCTTATTGACTCAAACCTGACTATAACCCGAGGAAACGGATGATCTGGGCGGGGTAACGCTCGAACGCCACGAAGGCGTGGTTGCCACCGCACTCCAGCGAGAGGCGGGCAAAGCGGTATTCATCCAGCGCCTTGCGATAGTCGAGCACCTCATCCCCCTGCTGTTGCAGGATCCAGAGTCGCTCCGGCGCCGTCACCGGTACCGCCAGTGCCCGCAGCTCATCCATATGTTCAGGCAGCAGTACATACTGCTCACCCGTATAGGGATTGGTCTGGGGGCCAAGGTAGTCACAGAGCAGCTCGTGCGGGCGCACCGCCGGATTGATCAGCGCGGCGCGGCAGCCGTACTGCTCGCTCACCCGGGTCGCCATAAAGCCACCAAGGGAACTACCCACGGCGCCGAGCTTGAATTCACTACCATAACGACGCTGCAGATCGGCAATGGTCTGTTCGATAGCCGCCCAGGCCGCCGCTGGCGTATTGGGCTGGGCCGGAATGATCACTTCGATGTCGGGCCGATTGGCGGCCACCCAGGCAGCCATCTGCTGCGCCTTGGCGGAGCCCGGTGAGGAGTTGAAACCGTGCAGATAGAGGAGAACCGACTTCATGGAGTGCTCTCCTCAATAACCGGTGGCGTTGGGGTCAGGCACAAACTGTCCCACCGGCAGGCGCCACACCTCGCTGGCCACCCGCCCATCCGGATAGAGGGTCAGATAGCGCCAGCCCGGGCCTGACTCGTCCAGCGCGAAGCCGTCGGATAGCGGTTTGAACTGAATGCAGGTGGAGGGGCTGGCAATCAGCCGTACCCCGCGGTGCACCTCGTCAAACTCCTGATGGACGTGGCCGAACAGGATGGTCTTCTGCTGCGGATGACGGGCCAGCACGGCGAACAGGTCGTCGGCATTCTTGAGATTATGCTGATCCAGCCAGGCGCAGCCCACCGGTACAGCCTGATGGTGCAGGGTGATAAGAGCGTGCCGATCAGGATATTGACGCAGGGCACGGTCGAGGGCGGCCAGCTGGTGATCGCCAATCATGCCGTGGGGTTTGCCGCGCACCTGGGTGTCGAGCAGGATCACCTGCCAGTGGTCGCCCACCAGCTGCTTGGATTCACTGATCCCGGCGGCATGGAGATATTCGGTCATCAGCGGGCTGTCATCGTGATTGCCCGGCAGCCAGTAGATGGGGCGGCCAAGAGGCGCCATCATGGAGGCGAAACGCTGATAGGATTCCGGGCTGTGATCCTGCGACAGATCGCCGGTCGCCAGAATCACCTCGTAGGGGTGTTCATTGGCCTGCACCTGTTCCAGCACGGCGGCCAGACTCTCTGCGGTGCGCACAGCCAACAGCCGCCCTTCGGCACTCGCGAAGAGGTGGGTGTCGGTAATTTGCAACAGGCGCACACTGCCGTCCTGCGCCTGGGGGAGCTCTGTTTCCAAAATCACGCTTCTTTTTATTTGTTCAACTGGAGATATTGATCGGGCTGGTACCATGTCTGAGACAAAATTTTAGCCATTCGGCCAGAAACAGATTTACCTGCTCCTTTTCGTCCCGCTGGTGCATCTTTTTATTGGGATAATCATAACGTGGTTGCAAACGGGAAATCTGTTGCGCTGCACACACTTCCGCCATCCGCACATCATGATACAAACGAATCTCTATCTGAGCTTGTAAATATTCGGGCAATTCGGGGTTGTGCTGGCTCAGGATCACCTGATTGGTGAAGCGACTCTCGCCAATGATGGTGAGCTGGAACTGCAGATCATTGCCGACCCGATAGCGGCGCTCGGCCCCGACTTCCCCATCTGGCGGCAGCAGTTTCATTAATGCCATGTAGTTGACCTCGCAGGTACGCTGCAAGGACATCAGATCAGGCACATAGCGCCTGCTCTGTTGCAGGGTCAGCGCCACCTCAGCGATCCGCCAGCCAGCGGGCGCGCAGCTCGCCATGGTTGAGGGCCAACCACTGCAGGGCAATGACCGAGGCCGCATTGTCGATGCGCCCCTCTTTGAGCCAGGCATAGGCCTGTTCGCGGCTCACCACGTGCACCCGGATATCCTCGCCTTCATCAGCCAGACCGTGCAGCCCCTCGGCCTTGCTGGCATCTACCTCGCCCACAAAGACCTCGATCCGCTCGGTGCTGCCGCCCGGGCTCACCAGATAGCTGATGGCATGCTCGCAGCGGGCCACCTCGATCCCGGCCTCTTCCACCGCTTCCCGGCGCACCACGTCTTCAGCGACCTCGCCTGGGTCTATGATGCCGGCCACCAGCTCCAGCAGCCAGGGGGTCGGGCTGGTCTCCATGGCGCCGATACGAAACTGCTCCACCAGCACTATCTGGTCGCGTACCGGATCATAGGGCAGCAGCGCGGCAGCATGGCCCCGCTCGAACAGCTCGCGCACGATGGGCTGGTTCCAGCCGCCCGCAAATAACCGATGCTGCAGACGATAGACATTCACCTTGAAGAAGCCGTTATATCCAGCTGATTTTTCAATGATTTTCACATCATCGGCGGCGTAATGCCGATCTTGCGGCAAGGGTTGCTGCGACATCCGGGGCTCCCGTCAGCTTGACTTGTATCAGTTTGACCATAAAATCCGAGGAACATGAATGAACGTTCATTCACTCGGCGTGCCATGGTAATGAGGGGTGGATTTTAGCAGCCACAGACCATTTGGCTAGGCGCGCGGGGAGAAAACTGCGTCCGGTTCTTGACGTTCCCGTCACCGGACCTGAGACTCTTAGCATTAAATTTTGCTTATAGTAGAGTGATTAAGCTGCAATCAAGCTTGGTCGGTGACAATATTTGCCTCTCCAGCAACCAGTTTGGGTTACTACATAAGGTTAAAACGATCTATGAAAAGAACACTTTTGTCAGTCATGGTGTTGCTGGGCGTCAGTGCCGGTGCCCATGCCGAAAACCTGCTCGACATCTACCAGCAAGCCCAGATCAAAGACCCGCAGTTGCTGCAGTCCAAAGCCGTTCGCGACCAGGCCTTCGAGAAGATCAACGAATCCCGTGCTCCTCTGCTGCCCCAGATCGATCTGGGTGCCGGGCTCAATTATCTGCAAAACAAGAACGATACCAATACCAATACCAACGCCAAGGGTGAGGTAAAGCTGTCTCAATCTCTCTATCGTCGCAGTGACTGGGTCAATCTGGATATCAGCGAGAAGCAGGCCACCCAGTCAGATGTCGCCTACAACCTCGAAATCCAGAGCCTGATGGTGCGCACCGCCAAAGCCTACTTTGATGTGCTCAAGGCGATGGATACCCTGGAGTTCGTCCGTGCCAACAAGGTTGCGGTAGAGCGTCAGCTGGAGCAAACCCAGCAGCGTTTCGAAGTGGGCCTGACCGCCATCACCGACGTCCATGAAGCTGAAGCCTCCCGCGACCAGGCGCTGGCTGACGAGATCAATGCCGAAAACTCGCTGGACAACAGCTACGAGACCCTGCGCGAGCTGACCGGTATCGATCACCGCAATCTGGACGTGCTGAACACCGATCGTTTCAGCCCGCAGAAGACCGCTTTCGGCTCCGACAAGTGGCTGGAGCTGGCGCTGGACAAGAACCTGCAACTGCACAGTGCCCGCATCAGCAAGGACATTGCCAAGGAGCAGATCGATCTGGCCAAAACCGGCCATGAGCCGACGCTGGATCTGGGTGCCGGACTGCAAACCAGCAATACCGATTACAAGCTGGATAGCATGCCGGGCGGCAATGACAATCAGGCCAATATCGGTCTGACCTTCAAGCTGCCCATCTACAGCGGTGGCGCCACCAGCTCCAAGGTGAAACAGGCTCAATACAACTACGTAGCGGCCAGTGAACTGCTGGAGAAGAACTTCCGCTCGGTGCAGAGCACAGTACGCTCCTCCTACAACAACGTGAACGCCAGCATCGGCTCGGTGCGCGCCTACAGCCAGTCTGTGGTCTCCGCCGACAGCGCCCTGAAGGCAACCGAAGCCGGTTACGAAGTGGGTACCCGTACCATCGTCGACGTGCTGGACTCTACTCGCAAGCTGTACGAGGCCAAGCAGAAGCTCTCCGAAGCCCGTTACAACTACATCCTCAATATCCTGAGCCTGAAACAGGCTGCCGGTATTCTGGAAGCGCAGGACCTGGTGGAAGTGAACCAGGGTCTGATGCCTGCCACGGCAAAAGCCAAAGGCTGATAGCCGCTATCGGACATGAAAAAGGCGACCGCAAGGTCGCCTTTTTGTTATCCGTATTTCTGTCGGCTTGCAGCCGCCGATAGTGAGCCCCGCCAGATTGCGGGGCCAGCAGAACGTTAGCCGCGCTCGCGGATCGTCTTGATGATGTCGGTGGTGGAGCAGCCATCCTCGAAGTTGAGAACCCGCACCTCGCCGCCATTGGCGGTCACCTCGGCGTAACCGGCGATATCTTCCGGCTTGTAGTCGCCGCCCTTGACCAACAGGTCGGGCAGGATTTCGGCGATCAGACGCTGCGGGGTATCTTCACCGAACGGCACAACCCAATCCACCGCGCCCAGCGCAGCCAGCACCGCCATGCGGCGCTCGGTCGGGTTGACCGGACGACCCGGCCCTTTCAGACGGCGAACCGACTCGTCGGTGTTGACCGCCACGATCAGGCGATCCCCCAGCTTGCCCGCGTTGGCCAGATAGGAGACGTGGCCGGCGTGCAGGATGTCGAAGCAACCGTTGGTCATCACCACCTTCTCGCCGCGCAGACGGGCGGCACGAACCGCCACTTTCAGCTGGGCTTCGGACATGACGCCGAAGCCTGTCTCCTGCTCGGTGTAGAGGGCATTGGCCAGCTCGACCGGGCTGACGGTAGAGGTACCCAGCTTGCCGACCACGATACCGGCAGCGGTATTGGCCAGTGCGCAGGCTTCGTCCAGGCTCTTGCCTGCCGCCAGCGAGGTGGCGAGGGTCGAGATGACGGTATCACCGGCACCGGTCACATCGTAAACCTCGTGGGCCTGAGCCGGCAGATGCAGCTCCGGCTGACCTTCGCGGATCAGGGTCATGCCGTTCTCGGAACGGGTGACCAGCAGGGCATCCAGCTCGAAACGCTTGACCAGACCCAGCCCCTTGGCGACCAGCTCCTCTTCGCTCTTCACCTTGCCCACCACGGCCTCGAATTCGGACATGTTGGGGGTCAGCAGGGTGGCACCGCGATACTTCTCGAAGTCGGTCCCCTTGGGGTCGACCAGCACCGGAATACCGGCGGCACGGGCGCGCTGGATCATGCCGGGCACGTCGTTGAGAGCACCCTTGCCGTAGTCGGAAAGGATCATCACGTCGCTATTCGGCAGCGCCTGCTCAACCTTGCTCATCAGCAGGGTGGCATCGACGGAGTGGAAGGGCTCTTCAAAGTCCAGACGCAGCAGCTGCTGGTTGCGGGACAGCACCCGCAGCTTGGTGATAGTCGGGAAGTCGGCCAGACGAACGAAATCACAGGCCACCTTGACGCCAGCCATCTGACCGGCCAGCGCATCGGCCGCTTCATCCTGACCGGTCAGGCCAAGCAGCACGGCGTGAGCGCCAAGGGCGGCAGAGTTGAGGGCCACGTTGGCCGCGCCACCGGGACGCTCCTCAATGTGTTCAACCTTGACCACGGGCACCGGAGCCTCGGGGGAGATCCGACCGGTAGGGCCATGCCAGTAACGGTCCAACATGACATCGCCAACGACCAGAACGCGGGCTTTTTCAAAATCGGGCAGGGTGATCTTCATCTGTATCGACTCTCAAAACCTGAAAAATCAGCGGGCGATTTTATCACACTCTTTTGTCCGGTGTAGAAAAAGCCGACCGCAGTTGCCGCCGCTGTCACGCTAACCGGACGCAGGCTACCCCTCTGACCAGCACACAGCCATTCGCCCCCGCCCCCCCTTTTCGGCTAGAATCCCCCGATTGTGTTTGCGAACAAGAGATTAGCCATGGCCCACGACAACGCTCCCCGCCTGGAGCCCCGCCTGTTTCATCCCCGTTACTGGGCCAGCTGGTTCGGCCTCGGCCTGCTCTGGCTGCTGACCCTGCTGCCGTGGCGTAGCCAGATGTGGCTGGGCCGTCAGCTCGGTCGTCTCGCCGCCAGGATATTGAAGTCCCGGGTCAAGATTGCCCGTCGCAATCTGGAGCTGGCGATGCCCGAGCTGACCCGAGATGAGCGGGAGAAACTGCTCAAGGCCAACTTCGAGAGCGTGGGCTGCGCCGTGTTCGAGGTGGGGATCGCCTGGTTCTGGCCAGACTGGCGGATGCGCAACCTGATGAAGGTGGAAGGGGAGGAGCACGTCATCGCCGCCATGGAAAAAGGTCAGGGCATGCTGCTGCTCTCCTGCCACTTCCTGACGCTGGAACTCAACGCCCGCTGTTTCGGGCTGGTGCGCCCCGGCGTGGGGGTCTATCGCCCCAACACCAATCCGGTGCTGGAGTATGCCCAGTACCACGGGCGCTGCGCCTCCAACAAATATCTGGTAGACCGGATGGACGTGAAGGGGATGATCAAGGCGCTGCGCAACGGTGACGCCCTCTGGTACGCGCCGGATCACGACTATGGCAGCCACGCCAGCGTGTTCGTGCCCTACTTCGCGGTAGAGCAGGCCGCCACCATCACCGGCACCGCCACCCTGGCGCGGGTGAAGAACACCGTCACCCTCCCCTGCTACAACATCCGCACCAGAGAGGGTTACACCCTGCATATCGGGGCACCGCTCGCCGACTACCCCAGCGGTGACGACATGGTCGATGCCGCCCGCGCCAACCGCGAGATTGAAGCCGCCGTGCGCAAGGCGCCGGAGCAGTACATGTGGCTCCATCGCCGCTTCAAGACCCGCCCCTCCTCCGAGGATACCGGCTTCTACTAAGCCGCTGCCCCGACAGGGCTCAGATCGCAAAAACCGACAAACCGCCTGCTGGCGGTTTGTTTTTATCTGCTATCAGCCCTGCGCGGCAAGCAAGCGCCCCGAACATCTGCCGCTCGATAACATCCTGCATGTTGGCGCCCATTCCCATCGGCCAGCAGCAAAAGAGACCTCATCACCGACCGTAAAAACTGAAAGCGGGTTACAAATTTATTGATTCATTGATAAGCAATGGAGTGTTTCGATAGATCCATCGTCACTACCCGCTGATGAGTGACTGAGTGATTTGTCCCATTCGAATACAAAAATTGAATTTGTGACGAAAGTCACCATTCAACAAGAGGGCCACAAAACAACTTTAGTGATTTGAGTCACAAAAAATGACCATGCAAAACAGAAAAGATCGAAATGTAGCCGAATTACAGCATGGGAATGTGATGCAGGTCACTGGTTATGGAGGAGGTATCGCTGGGTATCTGAGAGCTGGATCACAAGACACCCCGTTTTCAGCCTAATTTGATCGCAAGCTGGTAGATTGAAGTTGCTTAGACGACAGGGATGGAGGTTCGGCAAAACCGGCCATCCCGAACTACCACTTTTAATCAAACAGGCTTAAAACGGGGTCCCGACATGTTATCACCGGATACCAAAGTCAAGATACAGAATTTTGGACGCTTCCTGTCCAATATGGTCATGCCCAACATAGGCGCCTTTATCGCCTGGGGCTTTATCACCGCCCTCTTCATCCCCACCGGCTGGCTGCCCAATGAAACCTTGGCCAAGCTGGTCGGCCCCATGATCACCTACCTGCTGCCGCTGCTGATTGGCTACACCGGTGGCAAACTGATGGGCGGTGAGCGTGGCGGCGTGGTCGGTGCCATCACCACCATGGGCGTCATCGTGGGCACCGACATCCCGATGTTTATGGGCGCCATGATGGTCGGCCCGCTCGGTGGCTGGGCCATCAAGCGCTTCGACAAGGCGATGGACGGTCGCGTCAAGAGCGGCTTCGAGATGCTGGTCAACAACTTCTCCGCCGGGCTTATCGGCATGCTGCTGGCGATCCTCGCTTTCTTCGTGATTGGCCCCTTCGTCAAGGTGCTCTCCGGCCTGCTGGCCGGTGGCGTCGGCTTCCTGGTAGAAAACCACATGCTGCCGCTCACCTCCATCTTCGTCGAACCGGCCAAGATCCTGTTCCTCAACAACGCCATCAACCACGGCATCTTCTCGCCGCTGGGGATCCAGCAGGCCACCGAGCACGGCAGCTCCATCTTCTTCCTGATTGAAGCGAACCCGGGCCCAGGCATGGGCGTGCTGCTGGCCTACATTGTGTTCGGTCGTGGTGCGGCCAAGCAGTCCGCGGCTGGCGCCTCCATCATTCACTTCTTCGGTGGCATCCACGAGATCTACTTCCCGTATGTGCTGATGAACCCGCGCCTCATTCTGGCGGTGATCGCCGGTGGCATGACCGGGGTCTTTACCCTGACCCTGTTCAACGCCGGTCTGGTCTCCCCTGCCTCACCGGGCTCCATCTTCGCCGTGTTGTTGATGACGCCGAAAGCCTCCCTGATCGGGGTCGCCCTCTCCATCATCAGCGCGACTCTGGTCTCCTTCCTGGTCGCCGCCGTGTTCGTTCGCGCCCAGCAACCGGAAGCCGACGAGGCCGATGCCCTCGGTGAAGCCACCCGCAAGATGAAAGCCATGAAGGGCGGCAAGCCCGAAACCGCAGCGGCCAAGAAGCCGGGCGGCGAACTGATGGCGGTACGCAATATTGTGGTCGCCTGCGATGCGGGCATGGGTTCCAGCGCCATGGGCGCCGGCATGCTGCGCAAGCGGGTACAGGCCGCCGGGCTCGATATCAGCGTGACCAACCGCGCCATCGATCAGCTCGACGATCAGGTGGACTGGGTCATTACCCACAAGGATTTGACCGAACGGGCCCGTCGCCATGCGCCGCATGCCCACCACATCTCGCTCACCAACTTCCTCGACAACGGCCTCTATCAGGAGCTGGTACAGAGCCTGACTCAGGCCGCCAACGATGATGTCGCCAACCCGCAACTGCTGGTGGCGGCCAACGACGACAGCTATGAGCCGCAGGCAGCCGAAGTCTTTACCCTGAGCCGTCATGACGTGCATCTGGGACTGAAAGCGGACAACAAGGAGGCCGCCATCCTGACCGCAGGCCGACTGCTGGCGGAGCGGGGCTACGTGGCGCCCGACTACGTCAACGCCATGCTGGAACGTGAACAGCTGGTCTCCACCTACCTCGGCGAATCCATCGCCGTGCCGCACGGCACCATCGCCGCCAAGGAGTTTGTGAAGCGTACCGGCATCGTCATCTGCCAGTACCCGGCCGGGGTCGCCTTTGGCGAGGCTGCCGATGAGGTAGCACGGCTGGTGATCGGTATCGCCGCCCGCAACGACGAACACATGCAGGTGATAACCCGCCTGACCAATGCACTGGATGAACCCGGTCTCATCGACCGGCTGGCCAGCACCACGGATCCCCAGGCCTTCCTGGATCTGCTGGGTGCCGAACAGGCTGCGTAATCATCTTTCATCGTCTTTGGTTCAAGAGGTTAATATCATGAAAACATTGCATTTTGGTGCTGGTAACATCGGTCGCGGCTTTATCGGTAAAGTGCTGGCGGATGCCAGCCATCAGGTCACCTTCGCCGACGTCAACGACACCCTGATCGACCAGCTCAACCACCGTCAGGAGTACAAGGTCCATGTGGTGGGAGCGGATCAGAAACTGGATGTGGTGCGCAACGTGGCGGCGGTGAGCTCCGCCGGTCACGAGGTGATCGCCCGTATCATCACTGCCGATCTGGTCACCACGGCAGTGGGCCCCAACATTCTGGACAAGATTGCCAGTACCCTGGCCAAGGGGCTGCAGGCCCGTTTCGATGCTGGCAACCTGACTCCGCTCAACGTCATCGCCTGCGAAAACATGGTGCGCGGCACCAGCCACCTCAAGCGGGAGGTACTCAAGTACCTGCCGGTCGCGTATCATGCCACGCTCGAATCCTGTATCGGCTTCGTCGACTCGGCGGTGGATCGCATCGTGCCGCCCGCCGCGGCTGCCAACGATGATCCACTGGAAGTGACGGTAGAGAGCTTCAGCGAGTGGATCGTCGACCAGACCCAGTTCAAGGGGGAACTGCCACAGGTGGCGGGCATGGAGCCCACCGATAACCTGATGGCCTTCGTCGAGCGCAAGCTGTTCACCCTCAACACCGGCCACATCGTCACCGCCTACCTAGGTAAACTGCGGGGCTACCGCACCGTGCGCGAGGCGATCGAGGATCCGGTGATCCGCAGCAAGGTACGCCGCGCCATGGAGGAGAGTGGTGCCGTGCTGGTGAAACGCTACGGCTTCGACCCGCGCCTGCACGCCGCCTACATCGAGAAGATCCTGGCCCGCTTCGCCAACCCCTATCTGGTGGACGAGATTGACCGGGTCGGTCGTCAGCCGCTGCGCAAGCTGGCGGCGGGAGATCGACTGGTGAAGCCGCTGCTGGGCACCCTGGAGTACGGCCTGCCGAGCGATCAGTTGCAGGAGGGGATCGCCGCGGCGCTCCACTATCGCAATGCCGATGACCCGCAGGCGGTGGAGTTGCAAGCCCTGCTCGCGGAGCTTGGCCCGGCCAAAGCGCTGGCCCGCGTCACCGGACTGGATGAAGAGAGCGAGGTGGTTCGCGCCATCGTCGCCCGTTACGAAACCCTGTAATGACCCTGCTTGCGGCGCATTCAGCCACCACTGATAGCGCACCAAGCGCTTGAATGGCAAGGGAATGTGCCCCATATGATAAAAACCGGGAGAGAGGCCCACTCTCTCCCTGTCAGCTGGACCCAATGCACCTATGACCACACACCAGGAAGATGAAGTACTGGAACGACTGAACGAGCAGGATGGCCCCCGCGGCTTCTTTCTCGAAGCCGTGACCATCCTGGAAGAGGCGGTCGACTCCCTGATGCGACGCGCGTTCCGTCAGGAGGAGTATGCCGTCAAATACGCCATCGAACCCCTGCTCAACCAGAGCGGCCCCCTCGGCCAGCTGGAGGTGCGCCTCAAGCTCATCTTCGCCCTCGGCCTCATCTCCCTCGAGCGCTATCAGGATATCGAAGCCTATATCAAGATCCGCGACTTTCTGGTGCGCGACCCCAAGGATTACCGCTTCAGCGACAAGCCGATCCGCGATCTGCTCGACCGCCTGCACGGGGTCAATCAGGGCGGCATGATGAAGCTGGAGCCCCCCGCCAGCGAAGAGGATTGGGCCTTCTACCAGATGCAGCTCAACCGGCTCGATCAGATGGTGCGCTCCGCACTGGTACTGACGCTGGCCGACTGTGTCGGCGAGCTCCACAAGGAGAGCCCCATCTAATCCGGCCCCAAGGCCACCCCATCACCACGGTTGGCGTCTGGCTGGCGCCCTGCACACCACCGCCAGCCACCATGACGCCGACTGTCGCACATCTCCCCATCCCGGCCATGACGCCCGCTCCTTCGGGTGTCAATCTGACCAACTTAGCCACTACACTAGCTCCATACTCACTGCCTGAATCGAGGTCTGCATGATTGCCCTCTCTCTGGCCGGGATCGCCCTGGTCTCCGTGCTGGCCCAATGGCTTGCCTGGTCGCTGCGGGTACCCGCCATCCTGTTTCTGCTGCTCACCGGCCTGACTCTGGGCCCGGTCAGCGGCCTGCTCGACCCCGATGCCCTGCTCGGGGATCTGCTGTTTCCGCTGGTCTCCCTGTCGGTGGCCATCATCCTGTTCGAGGGGGCACTGACCCTCCATCTGGCCGAGCTCAAGGGGATCGGCAAGGTGGTGCGCAATCTCTGCTCCACCGGCATGCTGGTCAGTTTCGCCGTCATCGGCAGCGCCGGTTACTTCCTGCTGGGGCTGGACTGGCGGGTCGCCACCATGCTCGGCGCTGTGCTCGTGGTAACAGGCCCGACGGTGATCGCCCCCATGCTCAACGTGATCCGCCCCACCCGGGAGGTGGACCGTATCCTGCGCTGGGAGGGGATCGTCATCGACCCTATCGGTGCCCTGTTTGCAGTGCTGGTGTTCGAGGCGGTGCGCCTCGGCAGTCAGGGGGATCTCATCAGCCATACCCTGCTGGCGCTGGGCAAGACAGTGCTGGTCGGTTCCCTGATCGGGGTGGCGGCAGGCTGGCTCACCACCCTGCTCATTCGCAAGGACTGGCTACCGGTCAGCCTGCACAAGTTCGGCGTGCTGGCGCTGGTGCTGGTCACCTTCAGCCTCTCCAACTGGCTCAGCCACGAATCTGCCCTGCTGGCGGTGACCGTGTTCGGCATCTGGCTCGCCAATCAGGAGGGACTGGATCTGGAGGAGGTGCTGGCGTTCAAGGAGGATCTCGCGGTCATCCTTATCTCCAGCCTGTTTATCCTGCTGGCGGCCCGCCTCGATCTGGCCCAGCTCTGGCAACTCGGCCCCATGGTGCTGGCGCTGCTCTGCGTGGTGCAATTCGTGGCGCGTCCGCTCTGTATTCTGGTCTCGACCTGGGGCTCGGATCTCTCCTGGCGGGCTCGCGCCCTGCTGAGCTGGATCGCCCCGCGCGGCATAGTCGCGGCGGCGGTCAGTGCCTCGTTCGCCATCAGCATGCACGAGGCCGGCATTGCGGATGCCGACAAGCTGGTGCCGCTGGTATTTGCGGTGATCATCTCCACCGTGGTGTTGCAGAGCCTCACCTCGGCACCGCTGGCAAGCCTGCTCAAGATGCGCCAGAGCGCCCCCAATACCTGGCTCATCATAGGGGCCAACTCGGTGGCGCGAGCCATAGGCCGGGCGCTGGCGGATCAGGGTGTGCCGGTGCAACTCTGCGATCCCGCCTGGGAGTTCTGCAAACAGGCGCGGATGAGCAACCTGCCCTGCTACTTCGGCAACCCCCAGTCGGAACATGCCGAGCTGCACCTGCCGCTTACCAGCATCAGTACCGTGCTGGCACTCTCCCCCAACCGCCACAACAACGCCCTCGGGGTGCTGCACTTTGCCCACCTCTACGGCGAGGAGCAGGTCTACTCCCTGCGATCCAGCGAGCAGCACGGCAAGGCTAACCGGGAGAGCGCCACCTTTCGCGCTCGCCAGAACCTGTTTGGGCCCGATATCAACTATGCCCGCTTGAGCGGCCTGCTGAGCCGGGGCGGCCAGATCAAGGCGACCCGCCTGAGCGAGGCGTTCGACTGGGCCCAGTATCAGGTCGCCAATCCCGGCGCCATCCCGCTGTTCATCATGGATGGCAAGGGCAAGCCCCAGATCGTCACCGGCCCCGTCACCCCGCAGGCGGGTGAGCTGCTGATCGCCCTGCAGCCGCCCAGAGAGCAGGGCGCCGAATGAACGAAGCCAACCACAATCCGCTGCTCGCCCCTCTGCTGGTGCTATTGCAACAGGCGGCGGGCAGCTACAAGGTGCATGAACTGATGGCCGCCCTGCGCCAGCAGGGGGCGATCCCCCGGCTGGCCGACGACGAGCAGTTGCAGCTGTTTCGGGTCAACTTTCTGATCATGAACGCCCTCTACCAGTTGCAGGCCGAGCTCTGGCAAGAGGGATGGTGGCTGGTGATCAGCACCCTGGATATCCGGCTCGAACCGCTGGCCGGGAACCAGGAGGTCAACCACGGCTTTGCCCTTGGCGAAAATCTGCGTAGCTACTATCTCGACTGGCAGGTGTTCTGGCAGACCGATCGTGCCGAAGTTGAGGCCCTGCTCAACCGCTTCTGGCGCGCTTACGACGGTGAGGGGCACAAAGCCGAGGCGTTGGCACTGTTCGAGTTGAATGAAGGGGCGAGTCAGGAGGCGATCCGCCGCCGCTGGCGGGAGCTGGCATTGCAGCACCATCCGGATCGGGGCGGCAATGCCGAGACCTTTATCCGCATCCGCTGGGCATGGGAGGTCCTGCGGGGATGATCCCGTTGCCGCATATAAAGGGCAGGCATAGACTGGAGCTGGATATTCCCCACAGGAGAGCATCATGACAGTCAGTGAACTTCGTAAGCTCTATCAGCAACAGATCCTGCAAGAGGCTGAAATACTCCACGATGTGGCTATTCCCGGCTGGCTCATCGAATTCAGAGGCAAGGATGGCGCCCTCTACGAGCTGACCGACACCCTCGGCTGCCCGGTCAGCTTCGGCACCGTCGAGCAGGCCCGCGAACATCTGCATCAGGTGGCCGACTGCCCGGTTCAGGTGGAGCACCTCTACCGCTTCTTCGAACGCTAGCGCCATCCACCACACACTAAAAAGGCTCCCGAGGGAGCCTTTTTGTTATCCCGGTTGCTTTCTATTCCGGTTGCAGCGGTTCCGCCACCTTGCCCTCCAGCTTTCTTACCGGCTTTTGCAGGATCAGGTTGGCCGGATAGGTGACCAGATCGCCGTTGTCATCACGCACCCGCACATAGAAGAGACCAATCTCGGTGATGACGCCAGTGACCGAATCATCCTTGTCGAGGATACGGATCCGGTCGCCAATCTTGTAGGGGAAGGCGAAGAAGATGGTGATGCTGGCGGTGATGTTGGAGAGGATCGACCACTGGGCGACCATGGCGACCCCCAATACCGCAAAGAAGGAGGAGGCGAGCACCACCAGTCGGGAGAAGTCGAGCCCCCACACCCCGGCCAGTACCAGCAAGGTGGCGCAGCCGAGCAGGAAGTGGAACACATGGGCCACGTAGAGCACCCGGTTCTCGCTCACCTGCCTGCTCTCGCCGAGCGCCAGCAGGCTCTTGTGAATCAGCCGCCGGATCAGGGTATGCCCCAGCAACAGCAGCAGGGTCAGGCCAATTGATTGCCACATGGGTTATGCCTCCTTACCACCAGCGCCGATGCTTGAGCCAGATAGCCAGCCCGCTGGCCAGCGCCACCAGCGAACCACAGAAGACCCAGAAGGCAGTCGGATTCTCGGCCCCGGGGATACCGCCAAGGTTGATGCCAAACAGGCCGGTCAGGAAGCTGGCGGGCAAAAAGAGCAGCGCCATCACCGACATCTGGTAGGCGCGGCGGTTGGTCGCCTCCGCCATCAGATTGTTGATCTCGTCTGCCAGCACGGCGGTGCGAGCCACCCCGGCATCGAGGTCATCGAGCCAGCGCCGCAGTCGATCGGCGATATCGAGCAGACGACGGCGGTCATCCTCATCCAGCCAGCTGATCTTCTCGTTGGCAAGGCGCGCCACCAGATCCCGCTGCGGCGAGAGGTAGCGGCGGATCATGATGAGCTGCTTGCGGATCAGCGCCAGCCGGCCATTGGCGGGCATGTCGCGCATCAGCACCATCTCCTCCAGATCGAGGATCTTGTCGTGCAGCTCCTCGACAAACTCCCCCGCCCGATCGGTCAGGGCATCGCAGATCTCCACCAGCCAGTCGGCCGGGGTATCGGCGCCCCCCCCCAGCTTGAGCTGGTTGAACACATCCTGCTCGGAGAGCAGCGGACGACGACGGCTGCTGATGATGAGATCCGGGGTGATGAAGATGCGCAGCGCCACCATCTCTTCGGGCCTGTGATCCTTGTTGTGGTTGATGCCACGCAGGATCAGCAGCACCGTCTCCCCCATCCGCACCAGCTTGGGACGATTGCTCTGGCCGAGCAGCGACTCCCTGGCCGCCTCGCTGAGCAAGGGGGTCTGCAACAGCCAGCGCGCCGAATCGGGATTGCCGTAATCCAGATGCAGCCAGCCGGGATGTGCCGCCGGGACTTCGCTTCCCGCCGTCAGCGGCGCCATGCCACCCTTGCCATCCAGGGTCAGGGCATAAATCACTTCACCGGGCACCCGATCCATCTCGTCTCCTTCTCGTTTCATGTGCAGGCCCCAGCTTACACCAAAGGCTGGGCCGACTCAGCCCCGCGCCGGGAAGGGGAGGCCTGTGTTAACATGCCCGCTCTCGTTTTCCATCCGCTTTCACTACAGGAAACCATGCCATGCCCATCTGGGTTGATGCCGATGCCTGCCCCATTCCGGTCAAGGAGATCCTCTACCGCGCCGCCCACCGCGCCCAGGTCGTCACCACCCTGGTGGCCAATCAGGGGTTGCGGGTGCCCCCCTCGCCCTTCATCAAAACCCAGCAGGTGGAGAAGGGATTCGATGTGGCAGATCATGTCATCGCCCAGCAGGTTCAGCCCGGCGATCTGGTGATCACCGGTGATATTCCCCTCGCCTCCTGGGTGATCGATGCCGGTGGCGAGGCGCTCAACCCCCGCGGCGAGATCTACACCCGCGAAACCATCAAGGCACGGCTCGGCATGCGCAACTTTATGGAAGAGCTTCGCTCGGCCGGCGTGCAGACCGGCGGCCCGGCCCCCTTCAATGCCGCTGACAAACAGCGCTTCGCCAACGCCCTCGACAAGTGGCTGGTCAAAGGCAAGCTGTAAAGAGACCCTAAAGGCGCCCTGCTTGGGCGCTTTTTCGCCGTAACATCCTGATTTTTAAAATAAGAGCTGACCACAACCGTCAGGCTGGTAAGATGCGCCGCCATCTTGTCCACGCCGTAATCATCATGACCGCCCAAGGGCACCTGCTCTTCTCCGTTACCTGCACCCTGATCGCCCATAAACTGCAGCTCACTCCGGCGCTGGCCGATACCAGCCTGTGGCAGACCATCCCTGCTGCGCTGGCCAGCGCCCTGTTGCCCGACCTCGACCACCCCAAATCGGTGCTGGGGCAGCGCCTGCCGTGGCTCTCGAAACCTCTGTCGCGGCTGTTCGGCCATCGCGGCTTCACCCACAGTCTGCTGGCAGTCGCCGCCGCTGTCTGGGGGCTGAACCAGAGCCTGCCGCCGGGCACCCTGCCCATGGGGGTCAAGGATGCGCTTATCGTCGGCTACCTCAGCCATCTGCTGGGGGACTGGCTCACCCCGGCGGGCATTCCGCTCTTCTGGCCCATCAAGCGCCGTTACCGCCTGCCGGGCTGGCCGCTGCGCAGTGGCGGCGCCATCGAAACCGGCTTTTGCACCCTCACCCTGCTGGTTGCCGGCTGGTGGTGCGGCTGGCGCCTGTAGGCCAGAAACGAAAAAGCCCCTGACGAGGTCAGGGGCTCAAACCGTGGCGGGTGCCGCCAGAGGATCAGATCATGATGCCTGCGATAACAGCAGAGAGCAGGCTGACCAGGGTAGAACCGTAGACCAGCTTCAGACCGAAGCGGGAAACCATGTTGCCCTTCTCTTCGTTCAGCGCTTTTACCGCACCGGCGATGATACCGATGGAGCTGAAGTTGGCGAAAGAGACCATGAAGATGGAGAGGATGCCGACGGTGCGCGGAGAGAGCTCGGCAGCCACCTTGCCCAGATCCATCATCGCCACGAACTCGTTGGTTACCAGCTTGGTCGCCATGATGGAGCCCGCTTGCAGCGCTTCACCACTCGGGATGCCCAGGATCCAGGCGATCGGGTAGAAGAGGTAGCCCATGACGAACTGGAAGTTCACGCCAAATGCCATCTCGAACAGATAGTTGATCAGGGCAATCAGGGCGATGAAGCCCACCAGCATGGCACCCACGATCACGGCAACGGTGAAACCGGCCATGATGTACTCGCCCAGCATCTCGAAGAAGTTCTCTTTCTTCGGGGTGTGGTGCTCGTCACCTTCGGCAATGGCCTTGATGTCGGTCACGGAGTTATCCGGCTCGTAGGGGTTGATCAGCGAGAGCACGACGAAGGTACTGAACATGTTGAGCACCAGCGCGGCAACCACGTAGCGCGGCTCGATCAGCTGCATGTAGGCACCGACGATGGACATGGAGACGGTAGACATGGCAGTCGCAGCCAGGGTGTACATCTGCTTCTCGTTCAGGTGCGGCAGGATGTTCTTGAGGGCGATGAAGTTCTCGGATTGGCCGACGATCATCGAGCTGATGGCGTTGAAAGACTCCAGCTTGCCCATGCCGTTGATCTTGGCCAGCACGGTACCGATACCGCGGATCACCAGCGGCAGCAGGCGGATGTACTGCAGAATACCGATCAGCACGGAGATGAAGACGATGGGCATCAGCACCATCAGGAAGAAGGAGAAGGCCCCTTCGTTGACCAGACCACCGAACACGAAATCGGTACCCTGTTTGGCAAACTCCATCAACTTGGTGAAGCCGGCCGCAAAGCCACCCACCACCGCCAGACCCACTTCAGAGTTCAGCATGAACCAGGCCAGCGCCAGTTCGACCACCAGCAGTTGGCCGATATAACGCAGCTTGATCTGTTTCCAGTTGTGGCGGTTCGCCAGCAGAGAGAGAGCAAGGACCATCACCAGTCCGAGCACAAAGTGAACGTATTCCATACCTGTAGCACCTGAGTAAATTGTAATTTTTGACCGGCGCCATCATAGACATTTGCACATTTAAAAATCAGATAGCCATCACAATCCCGCGCAATATTATGGAGGCAGGATAATACAAACGTTTTTAAATTAATTGTGCAATGAACTGATATTAATCGCGCAACACAGATAACATAAATCCTTTTAAAACATAATGTTGAGTAGTGGTGGCGCCGTTTTCATATTCTTTGAAAATATTTAATCAGCATTTTCGCAACATTCCTTGTGGCGCAGTAACTGCTCGTAGAATATTTTCCAGTCATTATATTAAAATACTGAAAATAGAAAACGTTTATCCATGATAAATAATTAGATGTGTGTTTGAAAAATAGTCCTTATTTCATTGTCAGTGCTCGCCCGCGATCGGTTTGGCAACAAATGAACCTTTCATGGCCCCTAGTGACCAGCCGTTCAAAAATCCGCCACATCCGGTGCCACATTCTGGTATGATGCGCGGCCTTAGCGCTCGCGCATCCCCGTTTTCTCCGAAATAGAGTCCTTTTGTGAACAACAGCGAATTTAGCAGCCTCAATCTCTCCCCCGCCCTGCAAGAGAACCTCACCAGCCTGGGTTACCTGCAGATGACCCCGATCCAGGCCCAGAGCCTGCCCCTGGTGCTCGATGGCAAAGACCTGATTGCCAAGGCAAAAACCGGCAGCGGCAAGACCGCCGCCTTCGGCCTCGGCCTGCTGGCCAAGCTTAACGTCAACCGCCTCGAAGTGCAGGCGCTGGTGCTCTGTCCGACCCGCGAACTGGCGGATCAGGTGGCCACCGAGATCCGCCGTCTGGCGCGCGCCCTGCCCAACGTCAAGCTGGTCACCCTGTGCGGCGGCACCCCGACCGCACCGCAGTCCGCCACCCTGAGCTTTGGTGCCCACATCGCCGTCGGCACCCCGGGTCGTATTCTCAAGCATCTGGAGCAAGGCACGCTGGAGCTATCCGGCCTCAAGACGCTGGTGCTGGATGAAGCGGATCGCATGCTGGACATGGGCTTTGGCGAAGATATCAACCGGGTCATCAGCTATGCCCCCCAGCAGCGTCAGACCCTGCTCTTCTCCGCGACCTATCCGGAAGGGATCGCCCAGATGAGCCGCGGCGTGCAGCGCAATCCGGTCGAGGTGAGCGTGGAGTCCCTGCACGAGGGGAGCGCCATCGAACAGAAGCTTTACGAAGTGCCTGCCGGCCAGCGCCTCGACGCCCTCACCTGGCTGCTGAGTCACTACCAGCCAAGCTCCTGCGTGGTGTTCTGTAACACCAAGCGCGCCTGTAACGACGTGGCCGACCATCTGGCCGCCAAGGGCTTCTCGGCGCTGGCGCTGAACGGCGATCTGGAACAGCGCGAGCGGGATCAGGTGCTGGTGCGCTTTGCCAACGGCAGCGCCACCATTCTGGTGGCCACCGATGTGGCGGCCCGCGGTCTCGACATCAAGGAGCTGGGCGCCGTCATTAACTACGAGCTGACCTATGATCCGGAAGTGCACGTGCACCGCATCGGTCGTACCGGTCGCGCCGGCCAGCAGGGTCTGGCCCTGAGCCTCTATCAGCCGAACGAGGCCCAGCGCGTCAACTTTATCGAAGAGTACCAGCAGGCCCCGATGCCGCTGGGTGATCTCGACAGCATCGGCCGCGACATCAAGCCGATCGCGCCGCAGATGGTGACCCTCTCCATCGATGCAGGCCGCAAGACCAAGGTGCGGGCCGGTGACATTCTGGGTGCCCTGACCGGTGAAGGCGGCATTGCCGGCGCCGACGTCGGCAAGATCCAGATCTCCGAACAGTACTCCTACGTCGCGGTGAAGCGCAGCGTGGCGAGCGCCGCCCTCAAGCGGTTGCAGGAAGGCAAGATCAAGGGTCGCAGCTACCGCGCCCGCAAACTGGGCTAAGGTTTTTTGCAAGCCGTTAGCCAGACCACAGGCGCCTGACAGGCGCCTGTTTCATATCTCCGATGCCGCCATGCGGCAAGACAGGCACCATGACCCAAGCAATCCAAACCGATGTGAGCTGCCAGAACTGCGAAGCCTGCTGCTGCCGCCTCGAAGTGATGCTCTTTACCGATACCGGCGTGCCGGACCGTTATGTACTGGAACGGGATGGCGAGATACCGGTCATGCGCCGGCTGGACGATGGCTGGTGCGCCGCCCTCGACCGCAACACCATGATGTGCCGTATCTACGAGGTGCGGCCGCTGATCTGCCGCGAATTCGAAATGGGTGAACCCGACTGTGTTGACGAGCGGGACAAGTGGTTTATCAAGCTGGATTGAGCCAAGGCCAGTCAGGATAAGGGTGGTCAAGCGCTCGCAGGTTCACAGGGAGCTGTGTTGAGCTGCTCCCCCAGCCACTGGATCGCCGCTGCCTCCTGCTCGAAGTAACGTACCGCCCGAAAGGGCAATCCCGTGAAGATGTTATCCGCCAGATAGCGCTTGAAGCCCCCTACGAAAACCACCGCCAGAAACTGACAGCCACTCTCGGCACACCAACCAAACTGGCGACGAAAACGGGCCAGCACCTCGGGCCCGGCCGCTTCAAACTCGGTCGCGACCTCGACAATCCCCCAGGGGCCATCCATCAATCCGGCCAGTTCGTGACGAAAGCGCGCCTCATAGGCCATGGCACCCGCCAGATTGAAGGGGCCACTCGGGCGGCAGATCAGCATCTGGCCCCTGCGCTCCATGTCGAATTGCCCATGTGGCTGCATGACTGCTCCCATTCCGTTACCACCACCATCACCTGCAAATTGTTACCACAAGGTAATAATTTATAAGGAAAAGTCCAGCAGCAAACAGGCTTTTCCCAAAGCGTGCTCATCCTATCCGACAAACCGTCGGCACCTCATGTTACCGACATCCCGCACTGAATCGATCTCAAGATGTGCGATTGCAGTTAACGAAACGTTACTGCTATTATCCGCGCCGCCACAAACATTCCACCAGCTGAAAGGTTTAGCGCCCCAACAAGGATGTGCAATGAAAAACAGGGACTCGAGTCATTACCAACGGATCTGGCGCTGGCACTTCTACGCCGGTCTCTTTGTCGCCCCTTTCCTGATCCTGCTGTCACTGACCGGGATCGTCTATCTGTTCAAACCCCAGCTCGACAACCTGATGTACCCCGAGCTGATGAAGGTCGCCCCCGCCAGCCAGACCCTGAGTGCCGACCAGCTGCTGGCCAAGGCGATGATGACCATGCCCGATGCCAGCCTGCGTAAATACCTGCCGCCTGTCGCACCCGATCAGAGCGCCCAGTTCATCGTCAATCAGGGGGATCGCGAGCTGACTCTGTTTATGGATCCCGCCAGCGGCGCCCTGCTCGGCACCATGGATAACAAGTGGAATCTGCAAGCGGTGGCTCGCTCCCTGCACGCCGACCTGCTGCTCGGTACCACCGGAGATCGGCTGATCGAGCTGGCAGCTGGCTGGGGCATTGTGTTGCTGTTGAGCGGACTCTATCTCTGGTGGCCACGCAAGGGGCCCGGGGTGGGCGGTATTCTCTGGCCCAGAGTCAGCCAGCGTGGCCGTCTCTGGTGGCGCGATCTGCACGCTGTGGTCGGCTTCTGGGGCGCCGGTTTCCTGCTGCTGCTGTTGCTGAGCGGCATGACCTGGACCGGCTTCTGGGGCGATCAGTTCGCCGCGGTCTGGAACCGCTTCCCGGCCGCCATGTGGAATGAGGTGCCCAAATCGGCACCGCTGGCCCGCACCCTGAATCAGGCACATGAGCAGACCGTTCCCTGGGCGGTGGAGAACACCCCCATGCCTAGCTCGCAGCCGGTCGATGAGGGGCACGATCACGGCGCAATGAACCACGGCGAGCTCGAGGGAGTGGTGATGGCCAGCCAGCGCATTGCGCTGCAACAGGTGGTCGAGATCGCCCATGAGCGGGGAGTCCAACCGGGTTACAGCATCACCCCGCCGGTCGGCGCCACCGGCGTCTACACCATCGCCCTGTTTGCCGACGATCCGCGCAACGACGCCACCCTGCATATCGATCAATACAGCGGCAAGGTGCTGGCCGATGTGCGCTGGCAGGATTACGGCCTGGTCGCCAAGACGGTGGAGAGCGGCGTCATGCTGCACATGGGCAAGCTCTACGGCTGGCCCCATCAGCTCGCCATGCTGCTTATCTGCCTGATGGTGCTGGCCAGCGCCGTGAGTGGTCTGTGGATCTGGTGGTGCCGTCGTCCGCAGGGCCGTCTCGCCGCGCCGCCGCTGCCTGCCAAACTCCCGCCGATGCGAGGTGCCATCACCCTGCTTATCCTGCTGGGGATCGCCTTCCCGCTGGTGGGCGCCTCCATGGTCGCCATCTGGCTGCTGGATACTCTGCTATTCTCCCGCCGCACGCTCAAAGTGGCTCGAGCCAGCTAAACCGGCCAAAACCAAAAAGGGCTCCCATCTCGGGAGCCCTTTGTATTGTTCACCTTGGCGCGCTGCGACCAGCTGTCAGGAGAGCGCCAACCCGATGGAGAGCAGCAGGCTGAACAGAAAGGCGCTGATGGCGGTCTTCTTGAGGGAACCGGTCAGCACCTCGCCATCGTAGCTTTCGCGAAGGGTGCGAGCCGCATCGCTGAGAGGCTTCATGGCGGGCAAAAAGATCCACGGCCAGAAGCTGGCGGGCTGGATCAGGATAAAGGCAATAGTTGCCAGCAGCGCCGCCCCCAGCAACACCCAGTGATAGGCGATGGCACGGTTGCGGCCAAGGCGCACCGCCAGAGTGATCTTGCCGCTGGCGGCGTCGGTCTCGATATCGCGCACATTGTTGATATTGAGCACGGCGGTTGCCAGCAGGCCACAGGCGGTGGCGGGTAGCAGCAGATCCCACTCCAGCGTCTTGGTGAAGAGGTAGTAGGAGCCGAGCACCCCGAGCAGGCCGAAGAAAAGGAACACCGAGATATCGCCAAACCCGCGATAGCCGTAAGGGGTCTTGCCGACGGTGTAGGTCACCGCCGCCACAATGGCCGCGCCACCCAACACCACAAATGCCAAAATCTGCAGCCACTGGCCGCCGAAGGCGCAGCCCAGCAGCAGCAGGCCACTGGCCACCGCCGCCAGCGCGGTCAGCCCCATCGCCACGCACATCTGTTTTTTGGTGATAAGGCCGGAGACCACCGCCCGCTGCGGACCGATCCGCTCGCCGTTGTCGGCGCCGGAGACCGCATCGCCGTAATCGTTGGCCAGATTGGAGAGGATCTGCAGCAGGATGGCGGTCAGCAGGGAGAGCGCCATGATGGTGCCATCGAAGGCACCACGACTGGCAGCCAGCCCCGAGCCCAGCAGGATGGAAGAGCAGGCGAGCGGCAATGTTCGCAAACGCGCCGCCAGCAACCAAACAGAGAAGGTATTTATCATTTTGTGATGGCCAAACAATCGGATATTGATCGTGTTAAGGGTTATCGAACCGGATTTGGGTATACTTGGCCCCGGAGAGTGAAGCTCCCGCGGGCGATTTACATGGACGAATGGGCAGATAATATATAGGAAATCATCGCCCTTTGGCATAAACCTACGGCATCCAGCTACCGGATCGCTCGTTACTACCCGGCTCAGACAAGAATCCATGTTGGCTCAGACCCATATCAAGCAACAACTGGACGCCCTGCGTCACAGCAACGTCAGCGGCTTCGTACGGTTGCGAGTGGCGATCGAAATCCGCTCCTTTCTGGGCTGGCTCGCGGCGCAAACCCTCTATCCCCGCATCTACTGGCAGGCTCGTGGAGAGGCTCGTCCCGAGTATGTCGCGCTGGGCGCCATCCATGAACTGACCGAACCGCACGCCATCAAGCAGGTGTGCACTAATACAGCCAACCAGCATCATGACGACAGCCCTCGCTACTATGGCGGGCTGGCGTTCGATCCGGCCCAGTCCGGCTGGCAAGGGTTTGGCCCCTGCCGTTTCGTACTGCCCCGCATCGAGCTTGTGCGCCGTGGCGAGTGCGTCAGTCTCTGCCTCAACCTCTGGCTGGATAACGACAATCTCGAGGCCGAACTGCAGGCGGCCGAAGCCGCCCTCGATGCCCTGCACCCGGAAGCCCCGCTGCCAGCCCTGCAAAAGCAGCCCTGGCAGCGACAGGATTGCCCCGGCCCCGCCCAGTGGCAAACGCTGGTGGAGCGCGTCACCGCCTCTGATTTTCAGGCCCACACTCCCAAGGTGGTGCTGTCGCGGGAGAGCGTGCTGACCAGTCCGAACCATGATGCGGATATCAATCCCTGGGCCATGCTCGACCAGTGGGCCCGCCACGCCCAGGACTGCTTCCACTTCGGTTTTCAATTCTCCCCCGAGCAGGCCTTTATCGCCTGTTCTCCCGAGCGGCTCTACCGCCGGGAAGATCGCCACCTCTTTACCGAGGCGCTGGCGGGCACCATTCGCCGCTCCGGCGATGAAGAGGTCGATGCCCAACTGGCCGCCGAGCTGCTGGCCGACAGCAAGAACCGGCTGGAGAACCGGCTGGTACACGCCGACATCCTCAGCCGTCTGGCACCACTGACCCACGATGCCACCCTGACCGAGCCGCGCATTCTGAAACTGCGGCTGCTGCAACACCTCAAGTGTGATATTGAGGCCGAGCTCAAACCCGGGGTCTGCGACTGGCAGCTGCTCGATGCCCTTCATCCGACTCCTGCGGTGGGCGGTGCCCCGCGCGAGGCGGCGCTCGCCTTTATCCGCGAGTTCGAGCCCTACGATCGGGGCTGGTACGCCGGTGCCTGCGGCATGCTGAGTAGGGAGACCTCCGAGTTCTCGGTCGCCATTCGCAGCGCCCGCATTCAGCCGGGCAGCGTCACCCTGTTTGCCGGTGCCGGCATTGTCGCCGGTTCCGAGCCTGTCGCCGAGTGGGCCGAGCTCGACAACAAGATCGCCAATGTGCTCTCCCTGCTGGGATAGTCATTCACCCTTTTCACGCTACGAGAGCCCCTATGCCCACCCGTAAAGAGCCTGCCAGCGAAGAGTTTGCCTGCACACCGTTTTCGAGCCAGCACGCCACCTTCAACCACGTCTGGTCCTCCCTCTTGCTGGAGGAGCTCTTTCGCCTCGGGGTGCGCGACATCGCGCTGGCCCCCGGCTCCCGCTCCGCGCCGCTGACCATGGCGGCGGCCGCCCATCAGGGCTTTCGCCGTCACCTGCACTTTGATGAGCGCGGTCTCGGCTTTATGGCGCTGGGGCTGGCCAAGGGGAGCAACCGGCCAGTGGCGGTGATCATGACGTCGGGCACCGCGGTAGCCAACCTCTGGCCCGCCGTGGCAGAGGCCCAGCTCACCGGCGTACCGCTGATTATTCTCTCCGCCGATCGCCCTCACGAGCTTATCGACAACGGCGCCAATCAGGCGATCGACCAGCAGGGGATCTTCGGCCGCTACCCCGTCTATCAGCAGAACCTGCCGAGCCCCACTCCGACCATTCCGGCGGCGTTTGTGCTGAGTTCGGTGGACCAAGCCTTGGCCAAACAGGCGCTCACCCCCGGGGTAGTGCACTTCAACTGCATGTACCCCGAGCCCCTCTACCCGGGCGAGCACTATCAGGATTTCTTCGACTATCTGGCCCCCCTCGGTGACTGGCTCGCCTCGCGCAAGCCCTGGAGCCCGTGGCAGCAAAACGAGCCGAGCTGCCCCCCTCAGGCGGAGTGGGAAAGCTTTCGGCAACAGCGCGGCATCGTTGTGGCTGGTCGCATTACAGACCCGAAGCAGGCACAGACTGCCGCCGCGCTGGCGGAGCAACTCGGCTGGCCGCTGCTGGCAGATCTGCAGAGCCAGATCCGCTTCGATAGCCGCAACCTCATCCACATGGATATGGCGCTCAACGACCCTGAATTCGTCGCCGAGCTGGGCCGCGCCGAGGTGCTGCTGCAATTTGGCGCACGGCTTGTCTCCAAGCGGCTCGGCCAGTTCATCAAACACCATTCATGGCAGGATTACTGGTTGGTGGATCCGCAACCGGCGCGGCTCGATCCCGACTACCGGCTGCGCAACCGGCTGCTCTGCAGTGCCAGCGCCTTTGCTGCGGCCCATCCGGTCACCACACAAGCCCCTTGGCACACATTGGCCGAGCTGCAACACAACGCCAGCCAGCAGATCGCCGCTGCCTGCGAGCACTTCTCCGAGCTTGGGGTCTGCCATCGCCTCAATTCCCTTATCGAAGGACAGCTGTTTGTCGGCAACAGCATGCCAGCCCGACTGATGGATATGCTCGGCGAAACGGGCAAGGGGCCGAGCCGGGTGATGACCAACCGCGGCGCCTCCGGCATCGATGGTCTGATCGCCACCGCCTACGGTTTTGCCCAATCAATCGAGCAGGACAGTGATGAGCCCACCACCCTGCTGCTTGGCGATCTCAGCGCCCTGCACGATCTCAACAGCCTCGCCCTGCTCAGCAAGGCGAGTCGACCGCTGGTGGTGATCCTGCTCAACAACGATGGCGGCAGCATCTTTCGTATGTTGCCGGTGCCCACCGAAGGGGAGCTGCTGGAGAGCTACTATCGGCTGCCCCACGGCCTCAGCTTTGAACATGCCGCCGCCATGTTTGGCCTCGGCTATCGGGCGCCGACCACCCTGCTCGAGTTCGAGCACGATTACCGCGCCGCCCTCCAACATGGCGTTACCTTGATCGAGATCCGGGTACCGAGCGAGCAGGTGGCCGATGATCTCAAGGCGCTGGGGGCCGCCATCCGTGGTGAATAAAGATGCCAATATGCCGCTGGTTCTGCTGCACGGCCTGCTGGGGGATAGCGGCGACTGGCAACCGGTGATCGACCGGCTGCCCGCCATCCACTGCATCGCCCTCGATCTGCCGGGTCACGGCCAGCATAGCGATCTCAACGTCAGCGACTTTGAGCAGAGCCACCAGTGGCTGGTCACCGAGCTGGCCAGCCGCAACATTGAACGCTATCTGCTGGCGGGTTACTCGCTGGGTGGGCGACTGGCCCTCTATCACGCCAGCCGCGAGCCCGCCGGGCTCCGGGGGCTGCTGCTGGAGAACTGTAACCCGGGACTACCGGCCAGTGAACGGGCCGCCCGCATCCAGCACGATGAACTGTGGGCGCAGCGTTTCGAGCATGAGCCCCTGGCTGACGTGCTGGCAGACTGGTACCGGCAAGGGGTGTTTGCCGATCTTGACGATGCGGCCCGGGCCCGCCAGATCGCCCGCCGCCTTGGCAACGACGGTCAGGGCATCGCCACCATGCTGCGCGCCACTTCGCTAGGCAAGCAGCCGGATCTCGCCCCCTGGCTCATGGCGAGCCAGCTGCCGGTTACTTATGTGAGTGGCAAGCGGGATCACAAATTCCATCAGCTGGCTTGCCAGCTGGCGAACCAAAATCGCAGAATCAACCACTTGGTGCTGGATGGCGGCCATAATCTGCACGCCCATCAGCCTGATAACTTTGCCCGACTCCTCGCGGAGTGGGTCAACCAACAAGAAGAGACGAGTCATGATTGAAGCAATGACGGAAGCTGAACTGTATGCACCTGTTCAACATGCCGGGATTGCTCAACTCAGAGTTCAACTCGGTGCTCAACTGCACTCTCCCAGATCAGAAGGAAAAAACCATGATTGAAGCAATGACGGAAGCGGAACTGTACGCTCCGGTTGAGTGGCAGGATTGCTCCGCCGGTTACGAGGACATCCTCTATCACAAGTCCAACGATGGCATTGCCAAGATCACCATCAACCGTCCCCAGGTGCGCAACGCCTTCCGCCCCCGCACCGTCAAAGAGATGCTGCAGGCGCTGGCCGATGCCCGTTATGACGATCAGATCGGCACCATCATCCTGACCGGTTTTGGCGAGAAAGCCTTCTGCGCCGGCGGCGACCAGAAGATCCGTGGCGACTACGGTGGATACCGTGATGACGAGGGAACTCACCACCTCAACGTGCTCGACTTCCAGCGCGACATCCGCACCTGCCCGAAACCTGTGGTTGCCATGGTGGCCGGTTACGCGGTCGGTGGCGGCCACGTGCTGCACATGATGTGTGACCTGACCATCGCAGCCGACAACGCCCAGTTTGGCCAGACCGGCCCGAAAGTGGGCTCCTTCGACGGCGGTTGGGGTGCTTCCTACATGGCTCGTATCGTCGGCCAGAAGAAAGCCCGCGAAATCTGGTTCCTCTGCCGCATGTACGATGCCCAGCAAGCCCTCGACATGGGGCTGGTCAACACCGTCGTGCCGTTGGCCGAACTGGAGCGTGAAACCGTGCGCTGGTGCCGCGAAATGCTGCAAAACAGCCCGATGGCGCTGCGCTGCCTGAAAGCCGCCCTCAACGCTGACTGTGATGGTCAGGCGGGCTTGCAGGAGCTGGCGGGCAATGCCACCATGCTGTTCTACATGACCGAAGAGGGTCAGGAAGGGCGCAACGCCTTCAACGAAAAGCGTCGCCCCGACTTCTCCAAATACAAGCGGAACCCCTGATGACACTCGCCCTGTATCGCTATCAACTGCCTTTTACCCAGCCACTGACCTTTCACGGCAAAGTGGAGGTGGCGCGAGAGGGGCTGTTGGTGCGCATCAACGACGGCTGGGGGGAAATCGCCCCCCTGCCCGGCTTCTCGAAAGAGAGCCTGCAACAGGCAGAGGCAGAAGCCCTTGCCACGCTGGCGGCCCTGGCCGCCGGTGACACCCCGAACCCCGTGCTGCCGTCGGTGCAATTTGGCCTCGACTGCGCGCGCCGGACATGGCCCGAGCAGCGCAACCCGCTGCCGGAGCCCTATCCCCTCATTCAAGGCTCCCCCCAGGAGCTGCTGCGCAACTGGAAAGAGTGGCTGCACCGCACGCCCGGCAAGGCCAAGCTGAAGGTGGCACGCTACCCGATGCGTGACGAGCTGGCACTGATCCGCCTGCTGTGCGATCGCCTCCCCTCCCTCAAGCTGGTGCTGGATGCCAACCAGGGCTGGACCCGCGAGGAGGCATGGACCTTCTGCGGCCATCTCGACCCGAATCGCATCGAGTATCTGGAAGACCCTTGCGCCGACTTTGCCGACATCGCCTTTGTCGCCAACCGCACCGGCATGCCGGTGGCGCTGGACGAGCTGCTGGCACAAGGCAAGGCGTGGGAGCCGATCCCGCAACTGCGCGCGCTGGTGCTCAAGCCTACCCTGCTCGGTTCACTCGCCAACTGCGAAGCGCTGATCGCCCGCGCCCGCGAACTGCGGCTCAAGGTGATCATCTCCTCCTGTTTCGAATCAGATCTGGGCCTGAACCAGCTCTTTCATCTGGCAGGCGAGTGGGCACCGGAACAGGCGCCGGGGCTGGATACCCGCCGCTGGATGGCAGGCAACCTGCTGGGGGAAAATGGCAAACCGGATTTGAGTCGACTGGAGCAACTGTATTACCGTGATTGACCCCTCCAGCTCATCCGAACAGACGCCTTGCCCGGTACGCCACCGGGCAATCACAGCCCCGAACCGCATTGCCATCCACACAGCCTCGCCCCTCAGTTATCGCCAGCTCGATGCCCGCCTCAACAGCCTGTGCCAACAGTTGGAACAGGCTGGAGTGCGCCGTGGCGGTCATCTGGCTGCAGTGGTGCGCGGTGCGCTGGAAGATGTGCTGCTGGCATGGACCTGCGTGCGCAGCGGCGTGGTATTCTGCCCGCTCAATCCCGCCTTTCCTCTCGAAAAGCAGCGCGAGCTGGCGGTACAACTCGATGCCGATGCCTTCTGGTCGGCAGGGGAGATCCCGGCAGGCAACTGGCAGCCCCTGCAGCTCGACTTCACGCACGAACTGCCGGCAAGCGAGGAAACATGGCCGCTGGCATCGACCCAGCTCAACAACATGATCCTCACCTCGGGCTCCAGCGGCACGCCGAAAGCGGTGGTGCACCGGCTCTGCAACCACCTGGCCTCGGCACGCGGCTCTGCAACTCTCATTCCCCTCGATGAGGCCTGCGGCTGGCTACTCTCCCTGCCGCTGTTTCATGTCGGCGGCTACGCCATCCTGTTTCGGGTCTTTCTGGCGGGTGCCACGTTGGTGCTAGACGATCGCAGTCAGCCGCTCAAGGCGCGGCTTGAACAGCAGCCCATTACCCATCTCTCGCTGGTGCCGACCCAGCTCTGGCGCCTGCTGGCAGAGGGTTTTGATCCCGCCCGTACCCGCCTGCGCGAGCTGCTGCTCGGTGGCGCAGCCATCCCGCAGCCGCTGGTGAGCCGCCTCTGCTCCATGGGGCTCGAACCCAAGGTGAGTTATGGTCTCTCCGAGATGGGCAGTCAGGTCTGCACCGCTATCCCCGGCGATACAGGCGTAGTTGGCAAACCGCTACCGGGGCGGGAAGTGTGCATCAGGGAGCAGGAGATCTGCGTGCGCGGCGCCACCCTGTTTGCCGGTTACTACCGAGATGGAGAGCTGGAACTGCCTCTCGATGACGAAGGCTGGTTTCATACCCGCGACAAGGGGCGCTTCACTGCGGCAGGGGAACTGCTGGTAGAGGGGCGGCTCGATAACCTCTTTATCTCGGGTGGCGAAAACATCCAGCCCGAAACCATAGAGCAGCGACTGGTGGATCATCCCGCTGTCGCCCAGGCGCTGGTGGTGCCGGTGCCGAGCGACGAGTGGGGGCAACGCCCCGCCGCCTTTATCGGCTGGCACGGCGAGCCGGTCCCCTACCCCGAACTGGCCGCCTGGATCCGCAACGCCCTGCCCGGCTTTATGGTGCCCGACCACTGGCTCCCCTGGCCCGATCTTGGCGGCAATCTCAAACCCTCCCGCCAACTGCTGGGCAAGGTAGCCCGACAACAAACCACTCGGGCACGACAAGCTGAATGAGAGCGGACTCACAATTTCCCGACCTGCTCTGAAAACAGAAAAAGAAACATGTGAGTCCTCACTGCGGCGCCAGCCCACGAGAATCCGATCAGACTCCAAAAGCCATCATCTTATTGATTTATCTGATTTTTAATTGGAAATTGATATCCCTTTGGAACCAGTTAAATTGCCTTGCGATTACTCGCAAGACAATACACAAACAACAACAAAGGGATAAAAATGAACCGTTCAGGTACCGGGTGGCTGCTGCTGGCAGGCCCCCTGCTTTTGGCGACATCCTCGGCACAAGCCAACTACTCCCCCAATGACTGGCGACAGTATCAGCTGACTGGCGAATCGAGCCGGCAACTGGCTGCGCGCATCACCGAGATCACCTACGAGCTCAAGGCGCGCAGCAGCAATGCACCTTACCAGCAGCTCAGGGTCTACCGTCGCTTCGACTGGCAGAGCAGCGATCTCGCCGCACTGGCCGAGCAACAGTGTGGCGAGCCGCAGCTCAAGGTAGATGCGGGTTGGCAGATCCGCTTCGTGCGCTGTGAAGATCGGATTCCGGCGGGCAAGCTCATTCCCGCCAGCAGTTATGACTTCGGTTATGGCCTCAAGCAGGGTCGCTGGGAGCAGCTGGCGGGCACGCCGACCGCCCAGCGGCAGGATCGTCTGCCGCTGCCACAAGCCATCATCCTGGGTCAGAGCGAAAGGGAGCTGGATCGCTGCGAACTCAACGCACAAGGCGGCTGCGCAGAGTCGGAGTGGCACTATCAGCTGCAGGATTGGCAGCAGTTGCAGGTACTTGAAGAGACCCCGAGTGAGCGGGATGGCCGGTTGGAGCAGATATTTTTCCGTCTGCAACCGGTGGCAGGCAGTCAGGCAGCCGCTCAGGTCAGCGAGATCCACGTCTGGCGCCGTTATCAGTGGCAGCTGGATCAGCTCACGCCTCAGCAGGAGTGTGATGAGCCACAGGAGCGCAAGGAGGGGAGCAACACCATCCGTTATCGCATCTGTCGTCAGGTGATCCCCGCTGGCAGCGAGGTTCAGGTAACGTTGCAAGATAGCGGCTACCAATACCCGGTCGCCGGCGGCGAGTGGCAACCCCTGCCAGAGAGCAAAGAGTGGCAGGAGAGCCGGGTGCTCAATCGCCCCATCGTGCTGGCCAGCAAGGAGGAGCAGCTGGAGTGCCGCCGCGCCAACGGTCGTCTCTGCTCCGAGCCCGAGCAGCCCGATGTGGATCTGCTCGACAGCGATGCCGCCAAACTGGTGGCCGACGTGAGCGGCCAGAACAGCCCTGCCTGGCAGGCGGATTACGGCCACGATGACGCCAAGCTGATGGCGGTGGTGCGCGGCATGCGTGCCCTGCTGGCGGCCAACCAGCCGACCCATCCGGCAATGGACAAGCTGCTCTACTATGTGCGCGCCCACAACTACCACGGCGGCGTTGGCAAAGAGAGTGATCAGGTCGCCCGGGCACTGGCCGGGGTAATGATTGATCTGCTCAACCACCCATTGCTGCTGGGAGCTGAACCACAGGAGCAGGCTGGCACAGTGCTGGAAGCCTGGAGCGTGGCGGCGCAGGGACAACTTGGGCAAGCCGCCTTCCGCCAGAGTGCCGCCCCCATGCTGGCCCAGCTCAACCAGGCGCTCGGCTATGCGGTGCAACATGCGGCACAGATCAATGGCCACAAACCCTGGGCCGATGGCCTGTTCGAGCTGCTCAATCTGGTCGATCAGAGCGCCTCTTACGGTCAGCAGGCAGACTTCAGCGCAGCTGTGCTGCAACAGGAGGCGGCATTGCGCCAGAGCCTGCTGCAACTGGGCCTGAGCGAGCTGGCCCTCTGGAAACAGCGCGATGGCTCACGGGATCTGTTTATCTTCAACAACATCCTCGATGCCCATAGCCGTCTCTACCAGATGATGCGCTACCTCCATCACACCAGCCCGGATAAGGCGATCGCCTATCGCCAACAGCTGGATCGCGATGTGATCGCCATCATGCGCCAGCAAGGGCTGATCCCGGGCGGACAGCATCCGGCTGCCATGCTGGAAGAGGTCTCCCTGACTCTCTCCAGCTACTACCTCACCTACACGGATCGCACCAGCGAGGCTTGTGTCAGCGGCGAGTTTACCGGGCTTTGCACACCGATCCGCATGGAAGATATTCTGCCGTTCGAGCACACCTGCTCGCCCACCCTGCGTCTGCGCGCCCAGGATCTGACCTTGGCTCAGGCCGAAGGGATCTGCCGCGAGCTGGGTGATGAAGAGCAGCGCTTCCACCAGCAGATGGAGACTGGCTGGCAACCGGTAGCCGATGATCACAACGAAGCGCTGGAACTGGTGATCTTCAACTCCTCCGCCGACTGGGGCCGCTACGGCAGCGCGCTGTTTGGCGTCTCCACCGACAATGGCGGCATCTATATCGAGGGGGATCCGGCTCGCCCCGGCAATCAGGCCCGCTTCTTCGCCTATGAGGCGGAGTGGAAACGCCCTGCCTTCCAGGTGTGGAACCTGCGCCACGAGTATGTTCACTATCTGGATGGCCGCTTCAACCAGTACGGCAGCTTCGGCCACTATCCGCTCAACCGCACTACCTGGTGGGCCGAGGGGGTTGCAGAGTACATCGCCCACGGTCAGTGCTTTGCCCGAGGTCTGGATAACGTGGCAAACCGCCCTGCCAACCAGCGCCCGACACTGGCGGCGATCCTCCACCTTGACTACGACCAGGGTGGCGAGATGGTCTACTCCTGGTCCTATACCGTGCACCGCTTCCTCAACGATACCGGTCGCGGCGCCAGCTGGCTGGCGCTGGCACAGGCGCTGCGCAATCCGGATCGGCAGCAAGCGATGAGCGACTTCGAAGGGGAGCTGGACCGGCTGATCGCCAACGACAGCGACGCCTATCAGGCGTGGCTCGCCCGGGATCTGCTGCCCTGGTGGCAAGCCAACAAGGAGTCAGACGCCTGCAAGGGTAACGACTCCGCCCACTGATAGACATCCAACACAAAGAGGGGCAGCCACCGCAGCCCCTCGCTTTTTCCCCCGCACTCCCTCTTCAGCTGCGACAACCTCTGCCCGAATGAGGTGCCCGCCCGTTATCAAGCCTGACGCCGGCGGCCGAGTTGTAATAGAATGCCGATAGCCACTCCCAACTTCAGACCCTGACCGCACCGCGCATGAAGAAGTTTGCCAAGATCCTCCTCGCCTGCCTTGTTTTGCTGCTGGCCCTGATTGCCATGCTGCTGGGCTACAGCGAGTGGATCGTCTCGGATGCCCGTCACTACACCTACGATCGGGTGGACAAGGTGCCCTACAACCGGGTTGCGGTGGTGCTGGGTACCTCCAAATATCTCTCCGGTGGCGGCCCCAACCACTACTTCAAATACCGCATCAAGGCGGCGGCCGAGCTCTACAACAATGCCAAGGTGGACTTCATCATCGTCTCCGGTGACAACGCCACCGTGCAGTACAACGAGCCACGCCAGATGCGCCGCGCCCTGATCAAGGCGGGCATCCCCGCCTCCGCCATCTATATGGATTTCGCCGGATTCCGCACCCTCGACTCTGTGGTTCGCGCCAAGGAGGTGTTCGGCCAGGAGCGCTTTACCGTGGTCTCCCAGGGCTTTCACAACGAGCGGGCCATCTTCATCGCCCGCCATTTCGGTATCGACGCGGTTGGCTTCAATGCCGAGGATCCCAGCGCCTATCAGGGGATCCGCACCCGGGTGCGGGAAGTCTTTGCCCGCCTGATGGGGCTGCTCGACCTCTATGTGCTGGACAAAGGGCCCAAGTTCCTCGGCGCTCCTGTGCCCATCGGTCTGCCTGTGCCTTGCCAGTCACTGAGCACCATCGGCAGCCTGCAACCCTGCCTCAAACAGCCCAAACCGGCGGTGGATGAGGCAAAGCCAGCGGCAGTTTCTGCCGCGGTTGCCACCGAGTCGGCTACTCCATATGCCTCGGCCGCGACAGCACAACTCAACCCTGCTGTATCCGCTGCGGCAACGACTGAGCCGGCCACTCCCGCCAAATCCGCGGCAGAAACCGCCGCCGAGATGCCCAGCGCGGCCTTACCCACATTGCCGATGACCCCTTCAGCCGCCAGCTTCAGCACTGCCACACCATAAACAGACGACCCGCCAACTGGCGGGTCTTGTTATTACTGCGCGGGTTGTGGCGGCTGTACTGCAAACCAATTCCCAGCGACCAAGTCAGCCTCGCGCCGCTTGATAACGGCGGGCCACTTCGGCCCAATCCACCACCTGATAGAAGGCAGCGATATAGTCAGGACGCTTGTTCTGGTACTTGAGATAGTAGGCGTGCTCCCACACATCCAGCCCCAGGATCGGGGTATGGCCATGCATCAGGGGACTATCCTGATTGGCACTGCTCTCCACCTGCAATCTGCCCGCCTTGTCCACCACCAGCCAGGCCCAGCCGCTGCCAAAGCGGCTCAGGGCAGCCTGAGTGAAAGCCTGCTTGAAGGCATCAAATCCCCCCAATTCCCGCTCGATGGCCAGAGCCAGCTCACCACCCGGCTCACCGCCCCCCTGCGGGCTCATCACCAGCCAGAACAGGGAGTGATTGGCATGGCCGCCACCATGGTTGCGGACCGCCCCCTGCAAGGTGGCAGGCAGAGTATCGAAGCGGCGCAGCAGCTCCTCTACCGGCAGTACGGCCAGCTCGGGCGCCCCTTCCAGCGCGGCGTTGAGGTTGTTGATATAGGTCTGGTGATGACGGCTATGGTGGATCTCCATGGTCAGGGCATCGATATGGGGTTCTAGTGCGTCGTAGGCATAGTTCAGGGCTGGCAGGGTATGGCTCATGATGACCTCTGTTCGGATTAATGGAGCCGGGATGAGGGCTCGCTCTGACACAGGCAGTGACCGAGCGAACGCATGATCCCGGCGTGGCTGCCGTGGCGCTGTACGAACGTCAGCAACTCGGCACGGGTTGTGCAGGTATGGCGCAACGCGGCCTCTCGCAGCCGAGAGGAGCAAGCGGGGGAGTGACAGGTCGCCAGCAGGCAGTCGTGCACATAGCAGAGCAGGTCGGCGGCGCGATCGGGCAGAGTCATGGCCACCAGCAGATCCGCCAGATTGTGGTGAGCCACAACCAGCGCAGCCACCGCCTCATCGGCGTCATGCCACTGCACCAATTGCTGACGAGCCAGCCAGAGCGCCTGCTGATAATGGGCCAGCGCCTGATGATACTCGCCGCAATCAAACAGCCGGTTACCCTCTCGGGTCTGCTGTTTCCAGTGACTCATGCTGCTGCCACCTTCGGTCGACTCGACCCACCCCTTCACCCAGGTTGCTGTCATATGCTTCACACCAACAAATGATAATAATTATCATTACATGAATCATGTCCGGGAGACAAGGGGCGTCGGGATCGCAGTAAACAGCCAAAACAGCGCGGCCACCCCTTGGCAAGGAGTGGCCGCTTGAGGCACCGGTCAGTGGATTCGACCGGCTAATTGGAAGTTAACGGCAGGTCAGATGTTGTTGGCTGGCGAAGGCGGGGCGATCCCCAGCAGCATATGGTCCATCATCCCCACCATGCGCCCTATCTCGGGCTTGGTGATGGTATCGTTGGCCCCCAGTTGCAGCGCTTTCTGGCGGTTGTCATCGCTCATCAGGGAGGAGAACATCACGATGGGCATCTCCTTGTAGGAGGGGGTATCCCGCAGCCGCTTGAGCAGGTGCATACCATCCATGCGCGGCATCTCCACATCGGTGATCACCGCATTGACGAAGCCGGTCACCGGCATCCTCTCCTCCTGGGCCAGACGATCGAAATCCGTCATCATCTCCAACCCCTCGCCGCCGTCCTTGGCCGTAATCACGTTGTAGCCAGCAGTGCGCAGGGTGGTCTCGATCATCTTGCGGATAAAGGCCGAGTCATCCACCACCAGAATGGTCTTGCCCTGGCGCAGTGCCATCATGCGATCGTCGATGAGCACCTTGCGGTCCTGAGTGGCGTCGTACTTCTCCATGCTGAGCTCGGGGTTGATATCGGCGATGATCTTCTCGAAATCGAGGATCATGATGAGGTTGCCATCGCGCCTGACCACGGCCACCACGCAGTCGTTCTCCCCCGCTTCCAGAAACTGGCTGGGGGACTCCACATCCTCCCAGGAGACCCGGTGGATCCTGCTGACGCTATCGATCAGAAAGCCGTTGGCCATCTTGTTGAAGTCGGTGACGATCACCACCTTGTGGCTGGGGTCAGGGTTGGTCTTGATGCCGAGCCAGCCCGCCAGATCCACCAGCGGGATGAGGCGATCCCGCAGGGAGAAGACCCCCACCATATGACGCTGGGCGTTGGGGTAATCTGTGGTCTCCGGCACCCGGATCACCTCGCGCACCTTGGCGACGTTGATCCCGTAATAAGCGGTTTTTTCACGACCGTCCGGTAGCTGCTTCTTGAGGTGAAACTCGATGATCTCAAGTTCGTTGGTGCCACTTTCGGTCAGGATAGATTTACGCTCTTCCCCATCTTTGGACATCATGGTGACTCTCATTCTGGTTGCGCGGGCAGCAGACCGCTGCGGTTTTCCCTCAGTATAGGAATGGATTTCACCCAGCGGCTCGGATCTCGGCAAGATTGCAGCCTTAACCGCTTGATCCCGCAGGCTGGCGGGATCGTATCTGCCAATCAGGACAACATTGGCGGATGGTGAAATCCATCATGTACTCACAAGGAGCCTGAGATGAGTGAAGGCATAGTCGTGATTGGCGCTTCTGGCGGTATCGGGGCGGCTCTGGTGACACACTGGTTGGCGGCGGGTGTCGGGCCAGTGATTGCCATAAGCCGTCAGCCCACACCTGCTGGCCTCTCGTCGCTGGGTCTGCACTGGCTATGTTGTGATTACAGCGATGAGCAGATGACAGAAGTGGTGGCGCGCATCGCGGAATTGGCGCCGCGACCCCATCGGGTGGTGATCTGCAACGGCATCCTGCATCAGGGGGAGATCCAGCCGGAGAAGCGGCTCGAAGCAATCAATCTGGATGCCATGACCCGTCTCTACCAGACCAACGCCCTGCTGCCGCTGCGCTGGATCTGCCAGCTGTTACCGCTGTTTGGCCGCGAGCCTTGCACCTTGGCCGTTCTCAGTGCCCGGGTCGGCAGCATTGGCGACAACCGAGCAGGCGGCTGGTATGGCTATCGCGCATCCAAGGCAGCCCTCAACATGCTGCTCAAGTGTGCCGCCATCGAGCTGGCCCGGCGGGCCCCCGGCGTCAAATTGCTGGCCTTCCATCCCGGCACAGTGGATACCCAACTCTCTCGCCCGTTTCACGCCAATGTACCGCCAGGAAATGTGCAGAGTCCCGAGCTGGTAGCCGACCATCTGATTAACCTGATGAACCGGCTGCAACCGGATGGCGAGCTGAGCTTTCTCGACTGGCAGGGCAAACCTATCGAGTGGTAGAGGAACTCAAGAGACGTGCCAGCAGTGCCCGCAACCTCTTGATCACGGCGGGCTTGCCCGCCAGTTGCAACCTCGCGGCCAGCATTCCCCAATCTGCATATTGCCAGATGGTTGCGATCAGCAGATAACGCTCGTCAGGAGTCAGCGAAGCCAGCACATCCAGATTGCGCGCCAGCCACAACTGCAGGCTCGACTGGCTCAGTTCGAACGGCTTGTGATGCAGGGCAAAGCACTCAACCTCATCACGCTCGAACTCGCCAAGCTCAGCCGCGGTGATGGTGCTGCCTTGCAGACATTGCCATACCAGCTCGGGATCCAATCCTTTCAGCTCGCCTGCCAGCAGGGTCGGCAACTGGCGAATGAAACGCTGCTGCCATTGATTCAATTCGATCTCATGTTCGGGTTTCAGCGCTTTGAGCAGCAGGGCTGCGTGGCAGCCGCTGGCGGCATCCCGCTGCAGGCCGATGCGCAGCACCGCCAGCCCGGCCTTTCGCCAGAAGGGGAGCAGGTCGGCGCTGGCCGAAAAGGCCGAGCCGAGGTAGTCGATGCCAATCTGGCGATAGTGCTCCTCAAGCTTGCCAAGCAGCAGCGACCCCAACCCGAGACGATGCAGCTCGGGATGGATGGCGATACGCATCACCCGGGCGTAGCTGTGCCCCCCCGCAGTTTTGAAACCGGCGTGGGCCAGCAGCGACTGGGGCAGCAGATGGCCACGCGGACGGCGACGCCCGGCCCAGATCGCCTCGGCAAGTTCAGGGTCTATCCCCCCTTCCCGCGCAACCAAGGCCACTCCCAGCAGGCTCTCATCCTGCTCCAGCAGATGGATGTCGAGATCCGGGCTCTCCAGCAGGGATCTAAGATCGCTCGGCGTGGTCTGGTAGTGAGCCAGCACCAGCAGGCCAAACAGCTGGCTGAGCAACGCCTCGTCGCTCGCCAGCACCTCCTGACTGACCAGACGCCAGCTTGGGCTGGCCGGCGGCAAGGGCGTTGCCACTTCGGCATTGAGGCCGAGCAGGCGGAAAATCAGTGGCTCCAGCGGATCGCGCTCACTCCAGCGAATGGGCTCAGAGAGGTGGATCTCCTGCCACTCCGGGGTCTGGCTATCGAGCACCCGCTTGAAGCGCAGGTGAAAACCGCGACCCGTCCCCTCGTAACCATGCTCGGTGGTGGCAAACACGATGCGGCTGTGGCGGGCCAGCATGGCCTCGAGCAGCGGGGTCGGAATGGCGGCCGCTTCATCCACCAGCAGCAGATCGGGATTAATCGCCTCGTGCACCAGCCGATCTGGCGAGCAGTAGCTCAGTCCGGTCAGCTGTTCCGGCGTGGTATCTAGCCCACGAGCGGCGTGGGCAAACAGGGTCGCTACCGTTGCCTGCGAGGGGGCCGTCACCACTATGTTCAGCCCTGGCTGCTGGCGCAGCAGCTCGGCGGCAGCCAGCCCCAGCAGCGCACTCTTGCCACGACCGCGGTCGGCACTCAGCACCTGCGGCCGGCGGCGATGACCGTGCAACACCTTGTGGATGGCGGGCAGTGCCCGCGCCTGATCGCAGCTCAATGGCTGCTCGGGCCCAAGCGGTTGCCACGGCTGCGAGCAAATCGGCGGCGCCAGCGAGAGGGCAGGATCCCCGTCCAGCAACCGCACCAGCCGGGCGATAAAGCCGTGACCGACCCGGCTCACCTCCTCCGCCTGCGCCACCAGCCGGATCCGGTCGGGATCCGGCCATGCGGGCCACTGCGCTCTGGGTGGCGTCAACAGCAACAGCAAGCCACCGGCGCGCAGAGTGCCAGCCAGCGCCCCGAAGGCGTCGGGATGAAAGCCGCTGAAGGCGTTGAACACCAGCGTGTCGCACTCCTGACCAAGCCGCTGCAGCGCCTTGGCGGCCGGTTGCGGGGCATAGCACTCGGGCCCGGCTCCCAGCCAGAAGACCGTCTCGCCGAGCAGGGATTGGGCGCGGGCAATGCAGTCGGCCTCCTCCCCCTCCAGCCAGATCAGGCGCCGTTCACCGGCGCGGGCCAGCGCCTCGCGCAGGCTGTTGAGCTCTTGCGGCGTCATGAAGCCTGGCTGTCAGCCGGTTTGCGGGGCTCGAACATGCGCTCCCCCATCTGATCGATAAAGGTGTGAGCCTTCTGCACCATGAAGCGCTCGGCATCGGCCGGGTTGGCAAACAGATCGGAGCGGATAAAGCGGTGGGTTTGCAGCACGCCGTCCACCTCTTTGGTGATGCGGCCTGCCAGCCGATACTGGCCACCTTCGGCCATGGGTTCCGGATAGATGAGATAGCCGGCATATTCGGTGGGAGTGACTTCCGGCGCCTTGGTCGGCTCCCCCCCGAACAGGGCGCTGAACAGTTTCTTGAGCATGGTGATCTCCTCTGGTTGCCAGCATTGTCCCCAAGGGGTTGCACAGTGGCAAGCAGGGGATCTTATTACCAATGGTTATTTGCACTACGAACCATTCTCATTTAGATTTCATCTCATTACACAAGAGGTGATCATCATGTACGTCTGTTTGTGCCGCGGCATCACAGATACCCAGATCCGCAAAGCGGTGCAGTCAGGTAAAAGCGAATTCCGCCAACTCAAGCAGTCGCTCGAGGTGGGCGCCCAATGTGGCAAATGCGTGCGCATGACCATGGAGATCATTGCCGCCGAGCTCGACAAGATGGAGCAGGAGCAACCCGTGCTCTACTACGAAGTGGCCTGATCCGGACACCTCTTTTCTGATGTGACCCGCCAACAGGATCACCCCTTTTCTCAGGCGAGCTGGCTCGCCAGACCTCTTGTTGTCACTTTTCTGGACTAAGCTCTAACGATCGGAGCCTCAGGCACGAACCAAGGAGCACTGTCGATGAAAGGAGATCCCAAGATCATTGCCCACCTCAACAAGGTGCTGGCCAATGAGCTGATTGCCATCAACCAATACTTCCTGCACGCCCGCATCTACGATGACTGGGGCCTCAAGGCGCTCGGGCACAAGGAGTATCACGAGTCTATCGATGAGATGAAACACGCCGACGAGCTGGTCAAGCGCGTGCTGTTTCTCGAAGGGCTGCCCAATTTGCAGGATCTGGGCAAGCTGCGTATCGGTGAAACGGTGGAAGAGATGCTGCGCTGCGACCTGTCGCTGGAGATGGATGCCATCCCTGACCTCAAGGTAGCCATCGCCTACGCCGAGTCGGTGCAGGACTACATCAGCCGCGACCTGTTCCAGGAGATCCTGGAGGATGAGGAGGAGCACGTGGACTGGCTGGAGACCCAGCTCGATCTTATCGATCGCATCGGGCTGGAGAACTACCAGCAGTCGCAACTGCATCACGGCTCCTGAGCCAGCAGGCCAGCAAGCAAAGAGACCCGCCAGCGCGGGTCTCTTCATTTGAGCAGCCATGACCCGAAAACTTTTCGACAGGATCACAGTTAATACGCCCGACACAGCATCTGTCATGGCTTTCGATTAGGATACGACTCTCTTCCAATAACAATGCTACGGACGATTTCCATGGAACAGATTGCACGCGAGATGGCGCCCCACAAACGGGTGGCACTGGTGGCTCACGACAACATGAAGACCCCCCTGCTGAACTGGGTGATGCGCCGCAAGGAGGAGCTCAAGCTCCACCATCTCTATGCGACCGGCACCACCGGCACCATGCTCGGCAAGAAGGCGCAGCTGCCCATCACCTGCCTCTTCTCCGGCCCCATGGGGGGTGACCAGCAGCTCGGCGCCCTGATCGCCGAAGGGAAGATCGACGTGCTGATCTTCTTCTGGGATCCCCTCAATGCGGTGCCGCACGATCCGGACGTGAAGGCACTGCTGCGCCTTGCGGCGGTCTGGAACATCCCGGTCGCCACCAACGAAGCGACCGCCGACTTCATCATGGACAGCCCCCATATGCGGCAAGCGTTCAGCGTACAGATCCCGGACTACGCCGGCTACCTCAAGGCGCGTACCGAGTGATCGGCTAACCCGTCATGCAAGAGGGCCGCAACAAGCGGCCCTCTTTAATTGGGAAAATGCATCAGCCAGGGAAACAAATCGACGCTGGCTTATAGCGCCCGGGCGAGAATGCGCGCCACCCGATCCGGGTCGATATCCTGCTGCTCACCGAGCGCGGTGCGCCCCACCCGCTTAAGGTTGGAGCAGACCGCCGGAATGCAGCTTTCGCTGAGGCCATAGTCGGCCAGCCGGGTCCCCAGTCCCATCTTCTGGAAGAACTGCTCGGTGCGGATGATCGCCTCCTCGATGCGCAGGGCCTTGTCCTCGCGGGTCGAATGCCACACCCGCTCGGCAAACTGGGCCAGCTTGTCCTGCTTCTGGCTCGCCCGCTCACGCAGCAGTGAGGGGAGCACCACCGCCAAGCTCTGGCCGTGATCCAGCCCATAGAGCGCCGTCAACTGATGGCCAATAGCGTGAGAGGCCCAATCCTGCGGCACCCCGCAACCGATAAGCCCGTTGAGCGCCAGACTGGCGGCCCACATCAGATTGGCCCGTACCTGATAGTTGGTCGGCTCCGCCAGCGCCTTGGGGCCGTTCTCCACCAGCACCTGCAGCAAACCTTCTGCCAGCCGATCCTGTACCTCGCCTCCCACCGGAAAGGTGAGGTACTGCTCGGCAATATGGACGAAGGCGTCCACCACGCCATTGCCGGTCTGGCGCGGCGGCAGGCTGTAGGTGGTGGTCGGGTCGAGCACCGCAAATTGCGGCTGCACCAGCGGGCTTCTGAAGGAGACCTTCACATCCCCCCGGCTCACCACCGAGGTGGGATTGCTCTCGGAGCCGGTGGCTGGCAGGGTCAGCACACAGCCCATCGGCAGCGCCTTGTGCACACTCGCCTGTTTACCGCAAATATCCCAGGGATCATCCCCATCGTAGCAAGCGGCCGCCGCAACAAACTTGGTGCCATCCACTACCGAGCCGCCACCGACCGCCAGCAGGAAGTCGATGCGCTCGCGCTTCACCTGCGCCACCGCCTCCATCAACAGCTCGTATCTGGGGTTGGCGCCGATGCCGGAAAACTCCTGCCACGTCACCCCCTCCAGCGCCCGGGTCAACTGCTCATAGACGCCGTTTTGCTTGATGCTGCCTACGCCGTAGAGCACCAGCAGCCGGCTGCCGGGCGGGATCAGTTCGGGCAGGCTGGCGATCTGCCCCTCGCCGAAACAGATACGGGTCGGATTGGCATATTGGAAGTTGTACACGGCGGGCTCCTCGACTGGCTCAATGCGCGGACATTGTGCGCCTGTGGGGAGGTGAGGTCAAAAGAGGTGGCAGAAGCTTGCCCATCGGCGGTCGACACTGGCCCATCGGTGCCGACCGGGTAGATCTCAGAACAGCGGCAGGATCAGGCAGTTTTGGCCTCATCTTTGGATGAGCTCTTCTTGCCGGTCAGGCGATCCATCGCCTCCTTGAGCATCGCCTCTCGCTGTTCGTTGAGCGGCTTGCTCTGCTCCGCCCGCTCTTCCGGCGTCAGCTTCTTGTTATCGGCGATGGTCTTGAGCTTCTCTTCGATCTCGTTGAACTTCTTGCGATCGAAACCAAGCGCCTTGTCCACCAGCTGCTGCACCACGCCCCCCTTGTCGGAGCTCATATCCAGCGCCGGTGGCAACTTGTTGTTCTTGGCCAGATGTTCGTAGGTCAGCACCTGCTGGGCCTGGCCGGTCATGCGCTGGGTGGAGAGGCTGACCATCTCCTCCCAGCCACCGCCCTGACCGCCGCTACTGGCACTGTTGAGGGTAGCGAGTGCACGGTTGTTAGATGCGCTCTGGGCAAGCTGCTGGCTGTAGGGTTTGATATCCATGGGGGCTCCAATTCAGTGCGCATCTGCGGCAATGGGCACAGGCTGATCCGGTCACATGGGGCGTCATGCCCCACCATTATCAATTAAACCAGCAAGTTACAGGCCAACTTGTCAGATAGTGCGAGATCCAGAGATATGGCGGATCTCACCACGCATCCCTCGCAAGCAGGCGTCAGAATCATGACTCATCTGCTGCCAGCTCACGCTGTTTTGGCACATTTTGCCGTCCACGCGCCACGATGCCAGAGAAAACTCAGGAACCGCAGCCCGATCACAAAATAAACAACCATTCGGGAATACAATTTTGGCGCACATCACAACCAGCCAGCCGTGTCATGGATGATCTGTTCGAAAAACCAATAACAGGCAGACCAATCTGTCGTGCTCACTCCGCTGCCAGTTCGGAGTTGCAGCCTCCCCACACCTCATCCCCTCGTCTGGCTCTCACTCACCGCAACCCTTCGGGTACACCTATGAAAAAACACACCTTGAGTCTTCTCTCCGCCACCCTGCTCACCCTGCTTGGCACCAGTGCCGACGCCTGTACCGGCCTCATCGTCGGCAAGGGGGCCAGCGCCGACGGCAGCGTGATGATCGCCAGAAACGAGGATTTTGGCGTCAACAACTGGAACAAGTACCTCGCCTTCCGGCCCGCGCAACAGAACGAGGGCAAACTCTGGAAACTGGGCAACGGGCTGGAAGTGCCGATGCCCAAGGCATTTTTCGCCTACTCCTCCATCCACGACTGGGATGCCACAACCAGCGACCCGGCAGGCAAATATTATGAAGAGCGCGGCATCAACGAGTTCAACGTCGCCATCTCGGCCACCACCAGTGCCGAGGTCAACGACAAGGCCCAGAAAGCCGATCCGCTGATCGAGAAGGGGATCATCGAGGCCATCATCCCGACCCTGATCCTGCCGCAGGCCAAGACGGCCAAAGAGGGGGTCGAGCTGCTCGGTCGCTATGTGGAGCAATATGGCGCCGGTGAGGGTAACAGCCTCTATCTGGCGGATGTGAACGAGGCCTGGCTGATGGAGATTGGCTCCGGCCACCACTGGATCGCGGTGCGGGTGCCGGACGACAGCTACGCCATGGTGGCCAACGGCCTGCGCATCCATGGCGTCAATCTCGACAGCGCCGATGTGCTGCACTCGCCCAAGCTGCTGGAATTTGTACGCGCACACAAACTGCTGGATAACGCCGATCCGAAAGATTTCAACTTCGCCAAGGCGTTCGGGGTGATTGCCGATCCCTACAACGTGGATCGAGAGTGGCTCGGCCAAAAAATGCTGACCGCCTCCCACAAACAGGCGACCCGGCAGGCGCAATATCCACTGTTTATGAAGCCGGATGCCCCCATCGCCGTACCGGACGTGGCCAGGCTGCTGAGCGCTACCTATGAGGGCACGCCGCTCGCGGGCAAGGCGGAGCGGCCAATCCGTGTCGATCGCCAGCTGGAATCCCACGTCATCCAGCTGCGCAAGGAGATGCCCAAAGAGCTGCAGGGATTGATCTGGCAGAGCTATGGCGTGCTGGCCGAATCTGTGATGGTGCCGCTCTACAACACCCTGGAAAACTATCCCCTGCCCTATCGCACCGGCAGCGACAGCTACTCCGATGATTCCGCCTACTGGCAGTTCCGCAGCCTGACCGCGCTGGCCAGCGCCGATCCGGACAAATACCTGCCGCTGCTGCGAAACGTCTGGAGCAAGGAGAGCAACAAGCTTTACAAGGAGGTGGCCCTGCTCGACCAAAGCCTGAAGCAGGCCTATGCCAGCGACAAGGCTACCGCCATCGGGCTGGCCGCCGACTACTCCTACGGCCAGCTGGAGCAGACCTATCAGATGGCCAAAGATCTGCGCTACAAGCTGATGACGGATCTCACCAAGCGCAGCGAGAAGAAGTATTCGCCGGAGGAGTTCAAGAAGATCATGAGCCTGTAATCGGCTCGCCAACGCAAAGAGGCTCCCACGGGAGCCTCTTTGTTTCAACCAATGCAGCGATCAGCGACGGCTGATATTGAGCGGGCCGAAGGTCTGCGCCACCGGCATGATCTCGATGCTGTTGATGTTGACGTGGGCCGGTTGCTGGCTCACCCAGAGCACGGTATTGGCGATATCTTCCGGCTGGATCGCCTCCACCCCCTGATAGACGGAGGCCGCCTTGGCATCGTCACCGTGGAAGCGCACGTTGGAGAACTCGGTGCCGCCGCACAGGCCCGGTTCCACGTTGGTGACGCGGATGGCGGTGCCAGCCAGATCGGCGCGCAGGTTGAGGCTGAACTGCTTCACGAACGCCTTGGTGGCACCGTAGACATTGCCGCCCGGATAGGGGTAGGTACCGGCGATGGAGCCGATATTGATGACGTGGCCGCGATTGCGCGCCACCATGCCCGGCAGCAGCAGGCGAGTGAGCAGGGTCAGACCGCTGATGTTGGTGGCGATCATCTGCTCCCAATCTTCCAGATCCGCCTTGTGGGCCGGCTCCAGCCCCAGCGCCAGACCGGCGTTGTTGACCAGCAGATCCACCTCGCTCCACTCGGCTGGCAGGCCGGCGATGGCAGCGCGGGTGGCCGCCTTGTCCTGCACGTCGAACGCCAGCGGCAGAAACTGCTCGCCCAGCTCGTCGGCCAACGCGGCCAGCCGCTCGGCACGGCGACCGGTACCGATCACCTTATACCCCGCCAGCACCAGCTGGCGGCTGATGGCTTCACCAAAACCGGACGAGGCGCCCGTTACCATTGCAATCATCTGAACCTCCATTATCTCAACCGATATTGTTATTTATGTTGTTGAAACCAATCTGATTTATTCATCGCTCAATTCCCGTCCGGTCGCCTTGCGCCAGACAAATACCACCAGATGGAGCAGCAACAGGCCCGAGCCACCCAGCGCAAACAGCAGGCCGGTGAGGGCGTTGACCGAGGTGTCGGCGCCGCACCACCACCAGACCAGCCAGCCGATCAGGCCGATGACAAAGGTCTGGATGGCACAGACCGGGCAGCGCCCCAGCTTGGCCCTGATGGCGGTGGCAAGACAGTTGTCGCAGCTCATCCTGCTCCTCGATTCTGCTCGTGCAACATGATCAGTTGGCCTGCGCAGGCGGCTTGCGCGCCTGAGTGCGAGCCACTCTGCGCCGCTCACGCTCCTCGTCGCTCACCAGCGGCAGCACCAGCCGGTGGGCGTGCTGGTCGCGGCCATAGTAGTCCGCCAGCCGCTGCTGGGGACGAAATCCCAATCCCTGATAGAGCGCCAGCGCCTCTTCGTTGGCGTCCGCCACCTCCAGCCGGATCGCCCCCCAGCCAGCGGCCTTGCCCTCGCGGATCACCTGCTCCAGCAGGCGCCGCGCCCAGCCCAGACGACGCACCGTCCAGCGGATAGCCAGCGCCTGAATGACCAGCCGATCCCAGCCTCTGTGCTCCAGCAGGCAGAGATAGCCCATCAGCTGATGTTTCTCGTCCAGCAGTAACAGGGTGCGCCCCTTGGCGTGGGCCAGCAGATAGTGCCAGCGGCTGCGGCCAAAGGCGACTTCGGGAGGAAAACAGTAGCGTTCCAGATTAACGATGGCGCCCAGATCATCGGTTCGGGCCGCACGTACGGTCAACACGGGGAGTCCTTGTTCGGTTATTTATCCTCAGCACCAAAAATGCGACTTGTATCACAAGTTACCAAGGCGTCATATTAGGCACTGTAACCTCTTGTTTCCCCTCGCGCCATTGTCGTGCTTGTCGGTGCATCGAAGCCCACTGGGGATCCTGCCTGTTCAGGCAGTCTGATCTGTGGAGCCGAAAATATGAGTACCTATGTCATCGTCGAAGAGCTGGGCGACTGGCCTTGCCATGCCGATTATCTGCTGACCGCCCGCACCTATCTGCAACATGGCGTGCCGACCACCGGCGGGAGGCCCCGCATCATCAACCTCTGCCGCAATCTGGAACACCTTAGCGCAGGCTACTACTGCTCGCTGCTGGCCCAGGCCCGCGGCCACCACTGCCTGCCGGGTCTGCAGGCCATCAGCCGACTGCAACCCCAGCAGCCACCGGCCAAGCTGTGGCGCAAAGCGCAAGGGTGGCTGGCCCAGCAGAGCGAGGATCGGATTAGAGTCCGCGCCATCTTCGGCCAGTGTGAACAGAGCGAGCTGGCGGGGCTGGCCCGCTACTACTATGGCCTGAGCCAGTTGCCGCTGCAGGAGCTGACCCTCAAGCGCGGCCGCCACGGCTGGTCGGTGCGCCAGCAGCAGAGCCTGTCACCGCTGGAGCTGAGCCCAAGCGAGAAAGAGGTGATGCTGCACCACGCCCAGGCACTGGTGGGGACCGGTGACGAGGAGCAGGCGGCGCCGCTCTACCAGCTCGCCATTCTGGTGGATCCCGATGATGGCCGTGCCAGCAGTGACGGGTTGGCGCTGGAGCGCTTTATCCGGGCTGCTGCCGCCCAGGGCATCCGGGCCGAGATCCTGCCACCGTCAGCCATAGAGCGGCTGCCGGAGTTCGACACCCTCTGGCTGCGCGCCGAAACCGCGGTCGGCCACTACACCTTCGAATTTGCCCACCGTGCCGAACAGCTGAAGATGCCGGTGATCGACAGCTCCCGCGCCATCCTCGCCTGCAGCAACAAGCTCTACCTCTACGAGCTGATGGTGCGCAGCGGCGTGCCCATGCCGCCCACCATGGTGGTCACCCGCCGCGGCCGCCACCATGTGGATGAGCTGGTACAGCGGCTCGGCCTGCCGCTGATGGTGAAGGTGCCCGACGGGGCACAGGGGCGCGATCTCGCCATGGCCAGCGACGAGCAACAGCTGGCCCGCCTGCTGGACGAGGGGCTGGGCCGCTCCGCCCTGCTCTTGGTGCAGAGCCGGATCCCCGCCGAGTTCGACTGGCGCATCGGCTTTCTCGATGGATCTCCGCTGTTTGCCTGCCGCCGTTTCCGGCCCGAGCCCGGCAACCGCATCCGCCGCCGCAAGCACCCTCTCGACATGAGCCGGATCGAGGCGCTGCCGCTTAACGAGGTGCCGGAGCGGGTACTGCAGACCGCTCGCCGCGCAGTGCATCAGCTCGGCAATGGCCTCTACGGGCTCGATTTGCGCCAGCAGGGGCGTGACTGCGTGCTGCTGGAGATCGTCGACAACCCCTGGATCCGCGGCGATATCGAAGACAAGGAGGCGCAGGATCTCTACGAGCGACTGGCCCGCGCCTTCCGCCAGCGGCTGGAAAACCGGGGCCAGACCACCGCATAACCCGCCATGACTTTGTCGCTCACAATGACAGAGAGGGCCCCGCGATGGGGCCCTCTCTGTCATGGCAAGCAGGATCTATCCCTCCTGCCGACTCGTAAAAATCTATTTTTTAAATTGCTCCCGCCGAGGCAAAGCGGTAGTTGACAGAGAGCCAGTAGGAACGACCCGGCTCGGGGATGCGGCCGCTCTGCTCATAGCCCAACCCCGCCTGACTGGCGTGCACCGACTTGGAGAGGTGCTCGTAGTAGAAGGTGTCGAACAGGTTGTCCACCCCGGCCGAGAGCTGCCACCCTTTGGCAAACTGCCAGGCGCCGCTCAGGTTCATGGTGAAGAAGCCCGGAGTCTCCCCCTGATCCTGACCCGCCACGGTGCCGGAACCGACGTCCACCCGATCCTGCGCCGCCACCGCGCGCCCCAGCAAGGTAAAGCTCAGCGCCTCGTCCGGCTGCCAGCCCAACGCCAGCTTGCCATCGAGCGGTGGCATCTGGGCCAGCGGCTTGTTGTCGCTCTGATTTTCGCCGTAGACCACCGCCAGACCACCATCGAGACGCCACTGCTCGGCAAACTGCCAGCGCCCCTCCAGCTCGCCACCCCGGGTCTGGGCATCGATATTGCGCACCTTGTTCGACTTGCTGTTGTAGAGCAGGTAGTCCTTGATATCGGCACTAAAGAGGGAGAGGGTCAGGTCCAGCTCGCGACTGCGCAGGGCCAACCCAGCATCCCACTGGCGACTGCGCTCCGGGTTGAGGGTGAACGGGGTACTGTCCTTGCTGTGCTCCCAGTAGTCCGGCGCACGCTCTGCCTGCCCCCAGGCCAGATAGCTGGACCAGCGGGGCGACCACTGGTACTCATAGCGGCCAAACCCGCTGTTCAGACTCAGGGTATCGCTGTAGAGGGTCTGTTCACCGGCGCCATAGCGGGTGGTCTCGACCCTATCCTGACGATAACCGCCCTTGTAGCTGTGAGCCCCCTGCTGACGACCCAGTTCGGCGAAGCCGCCCTGCTGCTCGAAACGCAGGGTGCGCTGGCGATCCTTGGTAGCATAGTCGACCCCACTCCGACTGCGGTGCTGATCCCGGTTGCTGTCTAGCCCGGCGGTCAGCAGCCAGTCGGCAGGCAGGGCGATATCGTTGGCCCAGCGCCCGCCGGTATTGCGGCGATCCGGGTTGGAGAGCATCTTCATGCCGCTGTTTTGCCGCAGGCTGAAGTTGTCCATGATGTGGTCGATGTAGTTGTCCCACAGGGTCAGCTCGCTGCGCTGCCAGTAGCGGGTGATCTGCTCCTGCTTGAGCTTCAGCCCGAAGGATTCGCGATCAAACATGGGGCCATCCATGGTGCGGTCCGCATAGGCGGCACGGGCATTGCTACGCTCGGCGGTGAGTTCCAGCCAGGTGTGCTCCCCCGGCGTCCAGCCCAGCTGGGTGGTGCCGTTCTCGCGGCGATAGAAAGATCGCACCTTGTTACCGTGACCATCGCGGTAATCGTCACTGTCGGAGTGAGTAAACTGACCGCGCAGATAGCCGTCGGTCGAACCCGCCGTCATGTCCACCATCTGGTCATCGCGGCCAAAGCTGCCATAGAGGGCCGAGGCGTCGCTCTTGAAGCCCGGCGCCATAAACTCGGGTCTGTCCCGCTCGAACAGCACGGTTCCCGCCAGGGTGGCACCCTGCTCGAGGGATTGCGGCCCCTTCAGCACCCGGATCCGGTCAAAGGATTGGGGGAACACATAGGCGGTGGGCGGGTCCATCCGGCCGCCACACCCACCGGCCAGCATGCCGCCATCCATCTGCACGTTGAGGCGAGACATCCCCATCCCCCGCAGCACGGGGTCACCACCCAGCCCCCCTTTGCGCACCATGCTCATGCCGGTGACATTCTTCAGATAACCGGCGCCGTCGGCAGCGGGCATGGGGGAACCGGGCTTCTTGGGATCCAGTGTCACTTCAAGTGTGCTGGCGGGGCGGGTTGCCACCACCACCATGGGATCCAGCTGTTGCACCAGTTCCTGACCGGCAGCGCCGTGACAGGCGAGCCCGCCCACCAGCAGGGCAAGGGGTGTGCGCATATGACAAGCCATACATTTTCCTTATGTATTTGTTTGTTTTGTTATTTTCATTCAACCAATCAAACCTTTCAGCAAGGGAAAGGTTTGCCGTCAGGCCGCAAAAAAGGCCTGCGGCGCGAAAGCGGCAAGCCTCTGTAAGGTGAAGCGAAGGCAAGTTGGCAAAATGTTGCGCAGGTTTTACCCAAGTTGGCTCAGAAAGGCAAACGGGCAAACATTCCAGCAACAGGAATCTGGCGTTGGCTCACAAAAAAATGGGGATTAGCTGAAGGCTTCCCGCTCATCGATGGGAGAGATGAGGTGATAGACCTCATGGGCGGATAGCGTGCAGCCAACAGGCCACTCCAGCTGGTGGTGACGGTTGATGAAGACCCGGGCGCAGTGACGCTCGCTCTCCAGCTTTGCAAACAGCGGCTGGGTTCGCCAGGGGGTCAGATCCAGCACACCCGTGGTGCCATCCGATAACACCAGAAACAGGCGCCATCCCCGCACATACTCGACATCGATAAAGACCGGCATCCCTTCGGCTCCGATTGAGATAATTCGCGGCAATTATAAACACCAGCGCTCCATCCATACACGCTGTAGCTCACATTTTACCCAGCAGATTATGCTGTGCTCATTAGTGGCGCGACATCACATCTTTAGATGATAAATGTGTTAATGCCGACTTTTAACAAACTTGAATGCAACCTTAACCAATTCGATCTGTCATAACCTCACAACAACTAAAAAAACGTCTGTGGACAGACGTTTACAGTCTCATTCAGGAACAAACATGACAGTTCTAAAACAGCGACTCGGCCCGTTTTGGCCCTTCGCCGTCTTCTGCGCGCTCGCGCTTTTCTCTCTCTCTTTCAGCCGAATCGCCCTCGGTCTCTGGCAACTGGAACGGGTGGATGCCGTGGCCGGTTGGCAGGAGATGCTGCTGCAAGGGATCCGGGTCGACTTTGCGACCCTCTGCTGGGTCTGGGGTGTCCCCGCCATGCTCACTCTGCTGCTGGCAGGCCCCCATGCCATCGGCCGGGGCTGGCTGCAACTGATGCGCGTCTGGCTGACCGTCGGACTCTGGCTGATGCTGTTCCTCGAGATCTCCACCCCTTCGTTTGTCACCGAGTATGGCGTGCGCCCCAACCGCCTCTATGTGGAGTACCTCATCTATCCGAAAGAGGTGTTCGCCATGCTGTGGGCAGGCCGCAAAGCCGAGCTGCTGCTGGCGGTACTCTTCAGTGGCGCCATGCTGACCGGCGGTTGGTGGCTGAGCGGCAGTCTGGTACGTGGCCTCAGCTTCCCCCGCTGGTATCTGCGTCCGGCCTTCGCCCTGCTCATTCTGGCCATAGGTTTTCTCGGTGCCCGCTCCAGTCTCGGCCACCGCGCCCTGAACCCGGCCATGGTCGCCTTTGCCGAGGATCCGCTGGTCAACTCGCTCACCGTCAACTCCGCCTACTCCCTCTTCTTTGCCATCAAACAGATGGGCGCCGAGGAGGATGCCGGCCAGTTTTACGGCGAGATGACCCCTCAGAAGGTGCTCGAGGTCATGCGCAAGGAGAGTGGCCGTCCGGCCAGTGATTTCAACTCCGATCTGCTGCCCAGCCAGACCTTCAACCAGGCGAGCTTTCAGGGTAAACCGAAGAATCTGGTGATCCTGCTGCAGGAGAGTCTGGGCGCCCAGTTTGTCGGCTCCCTCGGCGGCCTGCCGCTCACCCCCAACATCGATTCCCTGTCGCAGCAGGGCTGGGCCTTCGAGCAGCTCTACGCCACCGGCACCCGCTCGGTGCGCGGTATCGAGGCGGTACTGACCGGCTTCACGCCAACTCCGGCACAGGCGGTGGTCAAACTCGGCAAGAGCCAGACCAACTTCTTCACCATCGCGGATCTGCTCAAACAGCGGGGTTACGACACCAGCTTTATTTACGGCGGCGAGAGTCACTTCGACAACATGCGCAGCTTTTTCCTCGGCAACGGCTTCACCACCATCGTCGAGCAGAAGGATTTCGACAATCCGGTGTTCAAGGGCTCCTGGGGCGCCTCCGATGAGGATCTGATGGCCAAGGCCGACGAGACCTTCAAGGCGCTGCACAAAGAGGGCAAACCCTTCTTCAGTCTGGTGTTCAGCTCCAGCAACCACGATCCGTTCGAATTCCCGGACAACCGTATCGAACTCTTCGAGCAACCCAAACAGACCCGCAACAACGCGGCCAAGTATGCGGATTACGCCATCGGCGAATTCTTCAAGAGGGCGAAACAGTCCGAATACTGGAAGGACACCCTGTTCCTGGTCATCGCCGATCACGACAGCCGGGTCAGTGGCGCCAGTCTGGTGCCCATCCCCCGCTTCCATATTCCGGGGGTTATCGTGGGCGACGGTATTGCGCCGAGAAAGGATCCGCGCATCGTCAGCCAGATCGATATGGCGCCGACTCTGCTCTCCCTGATGGGGATCAGTGCCGACTACCCCATGCTCGGCAAGGATCTCACCCGCATGCCTGCCGACTGGCCGGGTCGCGCCATCATGCAGTACGACAAGAACTTCGCCCTGATGCGCGGCAAGGATGTGGTGATCCTGCAACCGGAGCGCGCGGCAGAAGGCTATGTCTACGATGGTGCCAGCGAGAAGCTGACCCTGGCGGCGCAGCCGGACGCCTTGAAGGAGGATGCCCTTGGTCTTGCCCTGTGGGGCAGCATGGCCTATCAGAAGAGTCTCTATCAGACGGCCAAGGATGAACGCACCGCCGCCAATTGAGCCGCCCGTGCTGATTCAGCCGATAGCAGAATGGAAAAAACTGCCAGCTGGCGGTTTTTTCCATCTATCCATACCGTCGGCCCACAGGCCGTTATGGTTGGGGAAAGCAGGGAAGGGAGCGGCTGAACTTGTGCTCGAACACCAGCGAGGTTTCGAGGTGCACCACCTCTTCGCGTGAGGTGAAGTGATCGAAGACGAAGTTGCGCAGGTGCTCGGTATCGGAGACACAGAGGTGCACCAGAAAATCATCCTTGCCCCCCATGTGGAACAGACTGATCACTTCGGGCAGCGCCAGAATGGCATCGCGGAAGGCATCGATGATCTGGCGGCTGTGGCGGGCCAGCTGCAGGGAGACCATGGCCTGAATGTGGCCACCGAGGGCCTGATAATCCACTTCGCAGTGCGCCCCCTTGAGCACGCCATCCTGCTGCAACTTGCGCACCCGCTCCAGACAGGTGGAGGGGGCAACACCGACCAGCGCGGCCAGATCCTTGTTGGTCATGCCCGCATCCCGAAACAGATGGGCCAGGATATCCAAATCCAGTTGATCCAGGTTTCTCATCTTAACTCCTTGAACCGCTCAATTTTTTAGACTCTGCCCGTAAACCGGGGCAAACACAACGGCCATTGACATCCCCCCAGCCCCGCCTATCCTTGGCGCCATTCACCGGCCGCAGCACTGCGGCCTCCACGCGAGGATCCGCCATGCACCCGTATCACCCCTTCTGGAGCCTTGAGGTTCCCCGTGTCGACGGTCAGCTGCTGCTGACCCCCTGCCCCGGCACCCAGCAGGTGCCACTGACCCTGGCGCTCGATCAACTGCGGTTGGCCGGTGCCCACGGGGTGGTGACCCTGATGACGAGCGCCGAGTTGATCCGACTCGAACTGGCGCAGCTCGGCCAGCAGGTCGAGCACGAAGGGATGCGCTGGTTCCATCTGCCCATCGAGGATGATCTGGCACCCGATGCCGACTTCGAGGCTGCTTGGCAACAGGCGCTGCCACAGCTGCGCGAGCTGCTGGGAGATGGCAAACATCTGGTCATCCACTGCAAAGGGGGCAGCGGTCGCACCGGTCTGGTCGCCGCCGCGCTGCTGATGACCCTCGGCCAGCCACAGCAAGAGGCGATGGCTGCCATCAAGGCCCACAGACCCAAGGCGTTTACCCTGGCCTGCCACCGCCAATGGCTCGACCAGCTGGCCGAGCGGCTGGCGCAGGGCGACTGACTACTTGCCTCCCTGGTCGTAGGTAAAGACCTTGCCGATATCTTCCACCCGATAGCTGGTGAGCTGATAGACGTAGTAGTTGAGCCAGTTGGCAAACAACAGATGACCGTGGCTGCGCCAGCTGGCGCGCGGCGTCTTGCTCGGATCGTTATTCGGGTAGTAGTTGACCGGAATGGCCGGGTCGAGCCCCGCCGCCAGATCCCGCTGATACTCCCCGTCCAGCGTCAGGGCATCGTACTCCGGGTGCCCGGTGACAAACACCTGACGACAATCCTTGGTCGCCGCCAGATAGACCCCCGCCTCTTCTGACTCGGCAAAAATCTGCAAGTCGGTCTGGGCACGGATCAGATCACCATCAAACGCCGCGTAACGGGAGTGGGGTGCGACAAACTCGTCATCGAAACCGCGCAGCAGCGGCTCGTGCTCATCGAGGCGATGGTGGCGATAAACCCCGGAGAGCTTCTCGCCGTGAGTCTGCTTCTCCATACCATACAAGGCTTTCAGCGCCGCCTGCACCGCCCAGCAGAGGAACAGGGTGGAGGTGACATGCTGATGGGACCACTCGATGATCTCGACGATGCGCGGCCAGTAGACCACCTCCTCGAACTCCACCAGCCCGAGCGGCGCGCCGGTAATGATCATGCCGTCATAATTGTTGCCACGCACCTGCTCGAAATCGTGATAGAAGTTCTCCAGATGGGCCTGCGGCGTGTTCTTTGACTCCCTGTCATCGATGCGCAGCAGATCCACATCCACCTGCAGCGGCGAGTTGGAGAGCATCCGCATCAGCTGGATCTCGGTCTCAATCTTCTTTGGCATCAGGTTGAGGATGAGCACCCGCAGCGGACGGATGTTCTGGGTGACGGCCCGGGATTCCGTCATCACGAAGATGTTCTCCTGCCCCAACACTTCGGCGGCGGGTAACTGATCCGGGATCTTGATCGGCATGCTTACTCCCTGTACTGCATCGGTAAATATGTCTGGACATCCAGAAGCCTATAATAAAGCTCCTGCCCTGTCATCAGATACCTTTTGTATTCACCCCCGCCTTTGACTAGCATACGGCTCAGTGTGTCTCCTGCTTCCAAGATAATGACCGGTATCAAGATTTCCGTAGATCGACTGCAAGTCGGCAACTATGTATCCCTGCCACTGAGGTGGCGCGAACACCCGTTCCTGTTTTCCAGCTTCAAGATCAAAAGTGAAGAAGAGATCGAGCTGATCCGCCGTCTCGGCCTGAAACTGGTCACCATCATTCCCGACAAGAGCGACGTTCCGCCCAAGCCTCTCAATCAGGTACAGCCTCAACAACAAGAGAGCGCAGACGCCGCCCAGCGCCAGGCCCAGATGCAGCAGGAGAAGGATCGCCGCATCGAGCAGTTGCAACTCTATCGCCGCAATCTGCAGCAGTGCGAGAAACAGTTCCAGCAGTCGCTGGCGCAGGTGCGCAGCGTGATGAGCAAGATCCAGTCCCGCCCCCTCAATGCCATCGGCGAGGCGCAGGAGCTGGTCAACGCCATGACCGAGCAACTGCTCTCGGTTGACGAGATGGTGCTTCATCTGGTCTCCGACAGCGAGGATGGCAACAACCTCTACTTCCACTCCCTCAACGTCAGCGTGCTCAGCATGCTGCTGGCCAAGGAGTGCTGCATGACGGCCGACGAGATCCGTCAGGTCGGCATGGGGGCGCTGTTCCACGATATTGGCAAGCTAAAGATCCCGAGCCAGATCCTGCGCAAGACCGAGCCGCTCACCAAGCCGGAGCAGAACCTGATGGCCCAGCACCCGCGCTACGGGCTGGATCTGCTCAATCTGGCCAAGGATTTCCCGGCCGAGGCGAAGGGCATTGTGCTCCATCACCACGAATATCTCGATGGCAGCGGGCCGGAAGGGCTCAAGGGTGGCCAGCTCGATCCGCTGACCCAGATGGTGTCGCTGATCAACGAGTACGATAACCTCTGCCACATGCAGGCCAAGGTGCCCTACTCAGCCCTGAGCGGCCTCTACAAGCAGCGCAAGGCGCAGTTCAATCCGGAGTACCTCAGCATGCTGATCCGGTTGATGGGGATCTATCCCCCCGGCAGCGTGGTGCAACTCTCCAACGGTCAGGTGGGACTGGTAATGTCGGTCAACGCTTCCCGCCTGCTCTACCCCTCGGTGCTGGTCTACGATCCGCGCATTCCCCGTCAGGAAGCGGCCATCATCGACCTGCAGCAAGCCGAACTGTCGATCGCCAAGGTGATCCACCCCAAACGGCTGCCGCCCGCCGTGTTCGAGTACCTCAATCCGCGTACCCGGATCAGCTACTACTTCGAGCACAACAAAGCCTGATTGTGTTGGCCCAAGACCAACCGTTGCCACCCGTTTAATCCAAGGAGCCTGCCATGCGTATCGAGATCATCAGTACCGGAGACGAAATAGTGACGGGTCTGGTGGTGGATACCAACGCGGCCTGGCTCAGCGCTCTGCTGCTGGAACAGGGGTGGCAGGTACGCCGTCGCCTGACGGTGGGGGACAACCTCGCCGACCTGAAAACGGTACTGCAAGAGAGCGCCAGCCGCGCCGAGGTGGTGCTGGTGTGTGGCGGGCTCGGCCCCACTGCCGACGATCTCACCGCCCAAGCGGCCGCTGAAGCCTTTGCCCAGCCGCTCACCCTCTTCCCCGACTGGCTCGCTACCATCGAAGCGCGCTACGCCAGCCGTGGCCGCCCCATGGCACAAAGCAATGCCAAACAGGCCTGGTTGCCACAGGGGAGCGAAATCCTCGACAACCCGGTCGGCACCGCCTGCGGCTTTGTGGTGCGAAGTGGCCAGAGCCAGATCTTCTTCACCCCGGGCGTGCCGTTCGAATTCAAGCAGATGGTGCGCGAGCAAATTCTGCCGCGCCTCAAACAGCTGGCCGGGGCACAGATCGATACCGAGCTGCGTCGCTTTTACACCTTCGGCATCTCGGAATCCGCCCTCAGCGATATGCTGGATGAAGAACCCTGGCCAGCCGGCATCGAGCTGGGTTACCGCTCCTCCATGCCCCTTATCGAGCTGAAACTGATCGGCCACAGCGCCAGTGCCGCTGACATGGAGAGTGCCGAACGCCGACTGCTGGATACGATCCGCCCCTGGCTGGTTGGCAGCGGAGATACGGAACCGACGCAGCAGATCCTCGCGCTGCTGCAAGGCAAACCGCTGGCTCTGCTGGAGGGAGAGAGTGGCGGCGCCCTGCTGGCGCTTTGTCACGGCCATACCCGGCTGGAAGCACGCTTCAGCGCGCAACTGGCCGATGAGCTGGCGCAACTACCGACCGCCGATGCGGGCCTGCAACTGACCATAGGGCGAGAGGGCACTGAGGGGGTGCCACTGCTGCTCTGTGCCGATGGCATGCACATCGGTCAGACGGTCAAGGTCCGCCACCCCGACCCGGAGAGCCGCCGCAAGATCCTCGCCTTTGCCGCCCTCGACATGCTGCGCCGCCATATGCTGGGTGAACCGGTGCTCGGCGATTACCTCACCCTGGCCAGAACAGCCCAGCGCAGCTGATAACCACCGCCCCTGCCAGCGACCCTATGTTGCTGGCGCTGCGATCCGCCTTTTCACGCCATTGCCAAACAGCACCCATATTTATCCGGCCGCCATCACCGATTTGACTTCAATTCATTGACCATTCAGAGGAAATATCTGAATACTGCCCACTCTCAGGGTTGGTGACTCGCTTTATTAATCATTGAGAGATTAAATGACAGTAGAGGAGCGAGCCGATCGTTCCGTTCTCATCCAGCAAGGAGATGCGGTGTTAAGCAAAGAGTGGTTGCTGCTATCAAGCGATATGGAACTGGTCTGCCTGCGGATTGCCGCCGGTCTCACCAAGCCTGTCACGGAACAGGATGTGCAGGCTCTGCTGCTCGCTTCCAACTGTCGCCGCTATCAGCCGCTGCCCGAGGGGATCAAACAGGCCATCAGCCTGCTCAATACCCTGCTCACCAACCCTGCCGCCCCCGTCCCTGCCAACCCCATCCCCATCGGCAAGCGTCAGGATGCCCGACTCGCCGTAATCGTGGAGAAGGATCGCATGAGCGCCATCGCCCAGATCACTGCCGACTGGGGTGGCAAGTATGTGACGCTGGAACAGCTGAAAGAGGCGATCGCCATCAGCGAAATCAAACAGGGGGTGAGTGAGCAACTGCTCACCGCTGCCATCCAGTCAGCCAAGGAGGCCGCCCCCGGCAGTCAGCTCAAGCTGGTGATTGCCAACGGCCAGCCTGCCGTCAATGGTCAGGACACTCGCTATGAGCGGCTGGTGGAGACCCCGGCCGAACGGATCCTCAAACCGCAGGAGTTGGGGCATGGCAAGGTCGATCTGCGGGATCTCGGCTCCATCGTCACCGTCAAGGCAGGCGCTCCGCTGATGCGCCGTCATCCGGCCACCGTCGGGGTACCCGGTTTTACCGTGACCGGTCAGGACCTCCCCGCCAAGGATGGCAAAGACAGTCCGATGAGCGCTGGCGAGGGCACCTTTATCTCCCCCGACGATCCCGACCTGCTGATTGCCAGTCGGGCTGGCCTGCCCTGTCAGGAGAAAGCGGGCATGAAGGTAGACGAGGTGCTCAGCGTCAAACAGGTGGATGCTCGCCACGGCCACATTGATTTTGAAGGGGGATTAATCGTCAGCGGCGACGTCAACCCAGGCATGAAGATCCGGGTCAGCGGTGATATCGTCATCGGCGGCTTTATCGAAGGGGGCTGGATCGAGGCAGGGGGCAGCATTACGGTACGCCACGGCATCATTGGCCGCCGCAACGAGCAGGGAGAGTACCTTTGCCAGCTCAATGCGCAAGGGGAGATCCACGCCAGCTACGCCCAGTATGCCCAGCTGGAAGCGGGGGGGGATATCCAGATCCAGAGCCAGCTCAGCCACTGCTACTCCCGCAGCGGACAAGATATCAAGGTAGGCGATAGCAACATGCGCAAAGGCACTCTGCTGGGGGGCACCAGCATTGCCAATCGCCTGATCATGGCCCCCAGCCTGGGGGCCGAGGCCGCCAACCATACCCGGCTGCAGATCCTTGGCGGCTACTTCACCCACAAGGAGCAGGAACACCAGCTCAAGCTGCGCCAGCAGGCGTGTCAGGCCCAGCTGGAGAAAATCAAGGAACTGGTCATGAAGTTGCTGCAACTGCCCAGCGACAAGCGCAATCCGGATACCCTGCGCAAGCTCAAACCGATCCGGGACCATCAGCTGGCCGAACTGGCCCAGCTCGATGAGCAGCTCACCGCCAACCAGGAGGAGCTGCGAAACTTGATGGCTCAGATGGAGGTGATTGCCACCCAGCACCTCTACTCCGGCATCGAGGTCGAGATGGCCAGCTTCAAACGCAAGGTTACCATCACCCGAGGCCCTACCCGTCTGACCATCCATGATGAAACCCTGGAGATGACCCCTTACGAGGGGCACAAATAGCTCAACCGGCACGGCCCCATCGCTGAACCGGCCGTGATCCCGCCGTCGATTTTCGCTACACTCGCCACTTCCTTGGCCCCACCGGGCGGGCCACCCAGACTCAGGTAGTGAGAGATGTACAAGCTGATCGCATTGGATATGGATGGCACCCTGCTCAACCCGCAGGGCCAGATTACTCCCCGCACCCACGCCGCCATCAGCGCCGCGCGCGCCAAAGGGGTCACCGTTGTGCTGGCCTCCGGCCGCCCGCTGGAAGGGATGAGCCGCTATCTGGAAGAACTCGGCCTCACCACAGAGCATGACTACGTCATCTGCTACAACGGCGCTCTGGTGCAACAGGTGGCCGATCAGCGCATCATCCGCAGCCAGCTGCTGACCGGCAGTGACGCCAGCGCCGTCGCCAAACTGGCTGATGAGCTGGAAGTGAACGTTCACGGTTTCTCGGTCACCCAGGGCCTCATCAGTCCCCGTGTCAGCACCTACACCGAGCACGAATCTCGCCTTATCGGCATGCCGATCAATCTGATCGACTTCGCCACCCTGCCTGCCGACGAGCAGATCATGAAGGTGATGATGATCGACGAGCCGCCCCAGCTCTCCCGCGCCATCGAGCGACTGCCTGCAGAGCTCTATGAGCGCTATACCGTGGTACAGAGCGCCCCCTTCTTCCTCGAGTTCATGAACAAGCAGAGCAACAAGGGAACCGGCGTCGCCGCGCTGGCCGAGCACCTGGGCCTGACCGCCGATCAGGTGATCTGCGTCGGAGATGCGGGCAACGATCGCCACATGATCGAATACGCAGGCCTCGGTGTGGCGATGGGCAATGCCACCGACGAGATCAAGGATCTCGCCCAGCACACCACCGCCCGCAACGATGAAGATGGTGTAGCTCAGGTGATCGAACAGTTCGTACTGAACGCCTGATCACAATCGAGCGCAGCTGCGTCCGATGAGGAAATAAAAACGGGGAGGCTGTCAGCCTCCCCGTTTTTTCTGGTCAGTTATCTGCGTGATGAGCGGTAATGCACTCGCATCACTGGTTCGCAAGACACTGGGTATGGGAACCCGGTTGCAGGTAAGGCGTCAGCAGAGGAGCCATCCCCTTGAGCACCTGCACCGGCAACGCCGAGGTGAAACGGAACTTGTCAGACTGGCTACCCGGTACATAGGCGGTCAGGGTACCGAAGTGATCCTCACCCAGATAGAAAACGAAGGTCGCGGTGCGGTTGCGCGCCAGTGAGCTGGTTACGTTGCCATAACGACCAACGGTTTCAATCCGGTTATCCCCAGTTCCGGTCTTGCCCCCCATCTGCAGCACAGTGCCATCCGGCAGGGTAAAGGCACCGGCGATACGTCTTGCCGTGCCCCCTTCAACGACCTTGGAGAGCGCACTGCGCAGGGCTGCCGCCACCTCTGCCGGCATCACCCGGGTTCCCTCGGTGTGCTGCGGCTCAAACTCGGTCTCGAAGGGCGTCCCCTTGGCGAACGAGAGGTGCTCGATACGCAAAGTCGGCGAGCGGATACCGCCATTCTGGATAATCCCCATCAGCTCGGCCAGTGCTGCCGGGCGGTCACCGGAGCTCCCCAAGGCGGTCGCCAGCGAAGGCACCAGATGGTCGAACGGATAACCGAGCTTGGCCCAGCGCTGATGGATATCGAGGAACGCTTCCACCTCCAGCATGGTGCGGATCCGGCTGTCACGGGCACTGCGATGACGGGTCTTGAACAGCCAGCTGTAGACCTCCTGCCGCTCGTCACGACTGGCCGCCACCGCGTCGGCAAAGGTCGCCTTGTCGAACTCCTTGAGATAGGCCAGCAACCACAGCTCCAGCGGGTGAACCCGGGCGATGTAGCCCTGATCCGGCAGTGAATACTTGCCCGGACCATAGCTGACGTAGAGCTGATTAACCCGCTTGGCACTCAACTTCTCCCGCGGCAACCGCTCCGCCAGGAAGGCAGCAAATGCGGCTTCGCTGGCTTCCGGCATCAGGTAGCGGTGAACCGCCGCCAGACGTACCGCACTCGGCTTGAGACCGTCGAGGAAGGTATCGAGCTGCTCCTCGGGAGTCTTGCCGCGATATTTGCGCCAGAAGCGCAGCAGATAGGTCTGGCCCTCTTTGTCAGCAAATTTGGCCAGATACTCCTGACGACGGGGATCCTTGTCATCCTTCAGCAACTGGGCACGGTTGCCCTCCTTGTAGAGGCTGTAGCGCACGATATCGCGCATCAGCCGCACAAAGGGCAAGTTAATCGACTCACGCAGAGAGTCACGCAACGTCGGAATACGATTGTTATCTTCGCGGCGGAAGTTGTTGAAGGTGTGCATGCCGCCACCGGTAAAGAACCCTTCATTGGGGCTGGCGGAGTATTTGCGATCCAGCGCAGCTTCCAGCATCACAGGCAGGCTCTTGTCCTGAGCCGTCATCAGATAGGAGATGGCCCAGCGGCTGAGGTTGTCCTGAGAGACGGCAGCCAGCTTGCGCAGATTCTCGACCGGCATCCCGGCATAGTTATCGTGCAGCTCGGCCACGATCTCCAGATAGGTAGTCAGCACCCGCAACTTGGCGGTTGAGCCCAACTCCAGCTTGGAGCCTTCATTGATATCAAACGGCTGATCGGTGTTATCGGTCTGTACCCGCACCTTGAACCCTTCCGGCGACTTCTCGAACAGAGTGAAGCTGTAGCGCACATCGCCGGTCTTCTCTGGCGAGAGCAGGCGCTCACCAAACAGTCCTACCTGGGCGGCAAACGTCGGGTCGGCCAGCTGTTGCAGATAACGGGAGATTTCGTTCTGCAGCGGCATGTTGAGGCTGGTATCGGCGGTCAGATCCATCCGGTCGAGGTCATAGAGCTGCACCCCGAGCTGGCGGCTCAGGCGAGTACGGGCAACCTGCAACCCCTTGTTATTGTTCACCCGGGTGATAGCCGGGGACTGCAGGAAGTCACGGAACGTAATCTTGGCCTTGAGCGCCGCCTCCATCAGAGGTGGCGTGATCATTCCCTCCTGCACAAACAGGCGCAGGTAGCTGTCGGTCAGGGTAGCCAGCGCCTCTCGCCCTTGAGCCAGATAGTAAGAGGGACGGCGGTGCGCAATCATCAAAGAGACTACCTGACGCAGGGCAAGCCCCTGTTCGGCCAGCGGTGCGTTCTGGTTTCGGGCGGGGTCCAGCAGACGGTTCACGTCATCGACATTGGCACCAAACCAGACCCAGAGACCATCTCCCAGACCATGCACTTCACCATATCCCGGCGCAGCCGAGAGCGGTACCGAGTTGAGGTAGGCCCAGGCGACCAGTTTGCGCGCTTCGAGGGTTTCCGGCCCGAGACGATAGGCCCGCACGCTGGCAGAGGCCATCTGACGGATCTTCTCGGTCGGCGACAGGGTCAGGCCATCCGGCGAGTGGCGATACTTCTCCACCTGGGTCGCCAGGGTACTGCCACCGGCAGATTGATCCTGCATATCGAGCGCCTTGCCCACCTGAGAGAGCGCTGCCTTGGCAAAACGGGGCCAGTCGACCGCCGGGTTGGCCAACGGCTCTTCGTTGCTCAGCAAGTCGCGGTTCTCGATAAACAGCAGCGACTGGATGACAAGAGGCGGAATGGAGTCAAAATCCGGATAGTGATGGGTCGGATACTTGAATTGATAGAAGGGCTCGGCGCGGCAATCGTGCAACGTCAGGCCAGCCTGCACCTTCTCGGTATAGGGCACGAAGAAGCCTCGACTGGCGTAGTCATAGAGCGCGTCGGAGAAATGCACCTGCTTGCTGACTTCATAGCCCCGCTGCAGCAAACGCTCCTGCATCATCGGCAGTTGCACATAGCCGAGCCGCTTGTCGAACGGGCCATCCTCAGGGAAAGCGATCTGCTTGCTCTGACCAGGCTCGACCTGATACGTGAGCTTGGCGGCATAGCGGGAAATCTCCTGAGATTGCAGCTTCGAGGTTTTCATCTCATAGCCAACCAGAGCGATCGCCGCCCCCAGGCACAATAAAAAGAGAAAACAGAACAGCCAACGCCACCAGGGACGACGCTTACGCTTTGGGTTCCCGTCCGAGGTCTGGACAGATGAATCTTGAGATGCCACTTGTGTCAAATCCGTCTGTTCTGATGCGCCCATATCAGCCCCACCATGGTTGCGCAATTTATTGTGTTTCACTCAAGCTTAGTCTTTTCAAGTCAATGGCTTGAAACTATTGACCGCTTTGTAGTGATGGTAACAGGGCAATTCTAAAAAGGGGAGCCGATTGTTGCAGGAGTGGCAGAGATCCGAGCTGATAACAAAACACCGGCCAGTGGCCGGTGTCTCTTAAGCGAAAGCTGAACGCTTATTTGTGAGAGCTCATGCCCTTCAGTTTGGTGCTCAGCTCTTTACGCTCTTTGGAGAGCTCGGCGTTCTTGATGATGTGATCATCCACGCGCTCTTCATAGTCGGCACGCATGTTGGCGATGATCGCCTGCACATCATCAATGCTCATACCCGGCTTGATGTAGTCGCTCAGGTTGTCGAGCAGCAGCACGCGCTTCTGGTTGTCACGGATCTTCTTCTCGTTATCCGCAATTTCACGCTTGAGTTTGTTCTGGCGACGGGACATACGCACATATTCCAGTACATCGCTGAAGGTGGACTTGTTTACTTGTTCCATATCGATACCACTGACTTAAGGTTGATAAAAACTGGCCAAGTTACACCTGGAACCCGGCAAACTCGGCGCGGGACAGGCAAACTCAAGATGTCCTTACTCTACCGAGTTATAAGCGAGATACAACCCTAATCGCGCGCCATGAACAGAGTTTGGCCAAAAGTAAACCAGTTAAAATGGTCAGCAATCCATCAGATAAGAGCTTGATATAGATAGAAAATGGAGGAGATGACAGGGTCTTAGTTCTCTTCCTCTAGATAAATGCTAACACTGGCTGTTTAACACGCTAAAAACACCAAAGCCCGGTCGTGAAGCCGGGCTTTGTATTGGTTCCGATGTGCAAATATGTAGTTCTTATGAGCAAAACCACCCATAGCAAAAAGGCCTTCCCATCTGGGAAGGCCTTCAAATTAGTGGCGGAGCGGACGGGACTCGAACCCGCGACCCCCGGCGTGACAGGCCGGTATTCTAACCGACTGAACTACCGCTCCGCATTCGGTTAGCTTTCGCTAAATCTTCTGCTGCTTCTTTTGAGGTGTCA
>NZ_JBFODS010000030.1:0-15689 GCF_040908445.1 Aeromonas sp. R10-2
CATATACAGGACCTTAAGAAAACACTTCATTTGAAATTCCTTCTAAGGTCCTGTTCTGTATCGATTTTCGCTGCTTGGTTCGACGGGCATTTTTCGCCAAGTAAACGGCAGCCCATTCCAGACGCTCTCTTATTTCCACCAACACCCGATGAGCCACCGCTTCCAATAACGGGAACCACCAGGTTCCGCTATTTTTCGCCGCTTTCAGTGTGGATAAACCGTCCCCCATCAGCGTCTGAGCTACCCGTCTTTTCATCACCAGCGACAACAGGCTGGCCCACACCAGCCCCTCGGCAATGGCTTTCTGACCTGTCACAAAGCCCTTGAGCCGGTTGTGCGACTTCCACTCCTTAAACAGCAGCTCCACCTGCCAACGACAGCGGTACAGGCTCATCACCCGCTCTGCTGGCCATGCCTCTCGTGGCAGATTGGTCATCCAGATACAGAACCGTTTCTCCTCGGCAAACCAGCGTCGGATCAGCCGATACTCGAACTTGCCCGATTTCACCACCATATCCAGTACCTCTGCCCGACAGTGCCGCCGTCCAGCATCCTTGAGTGACAGGCCCGCCAGCTTCGGCACTTCCCGTTCGTCACCGCGCCATGCCCGGATAATCTTCGGGTTCAGGCTCTTACTACCCCTGACCAGATAGAAACCGCCCGCCTCGTTTAGTTTCGCAAAGTAGGCCATATCGATGTAACCCGCGTCCGCCAACAGCAGGCTGTTATTGAGCCGCTCGGGCTCAGGCAGGAACTGGCGCTCTGACGCCGTATCGGCAGAGACCTGCATGCAAACTGGACTTTGCTCCAATAGAGACATGAGCATATGACACTCGATTGCCGCCGGGCTAATGGTCTTGAACCTTCCCGGAAACACTTCGGCCAGGCTTTTGTGGACGGCAAAGGAAGTACCATCCTGCAACAACACCTGTTTGAATGCGCCAAGGGATGCAGTCTTCATCTGTTGGCCGATACGCAAGGCGATAGCCCGTTCAACCAGCGCCTTCATGAACAGGGCGAACGACGCTTTGCGCAACTGGTTGTGAAAGGGCTTGTAGGAAACCTGATGGGCATCAACCAGTTGCAAGGCATTGAAATGATGGTGCAATCCAGCGATACCATCGACCTGGTCGCAGCCAAGTGCCCGCAAGAGTGCAGTCACCAGCATGGCAGGCGTAATGGCTCGTTTGCGCAAGCAAAATTGGCAGTCACGGGCAATGCGGTCGAGTTCGGCAGGAGAGAGAAGTTGCTCAAGATAGTGGTTGGCATCGATAATGGTCATGGCTTCGTGCGTGGCGGTTTTGTTTGGCGATAAAATCAGATCACAATCGAAGCCATTTTTATATCTATTTCAATTGGTTGCTGCTAAAGATCCTGTACATGAATCGAACCTACATGAGACGGTCATATGTGGGATATGGAGGTTGGCGAGGATCAACCAATCTGACTCGATCGCCATAAGCCACGATCACCACAAACAAAAGAACCGCCCAGTTCACACCGGGCGGCTCTTGGTATCAGCGATGGTGACTGATTCGTCTTGTTACCGAATCGTCTTTTTACTGAATCGTTATTGGGCCTTGGGCGGTTCCACCGCAGCGGTCGCCGGTTGGTCATCTTCCTTGATCCAGGCATCCAGCAGGGTGTAGCCCACCGCCAACACGACCGGGCCGATAAAGAGGCCGATGATCCCCATGGTCAGCAAGCCACCGATTACCCCCACCAGAATGAGGATGAGCGGCAGGTCGGCGCCCCGCTTGATCAGGAAGGGGCGCAGGAAGTTGTCCATGGTGCCCGCAATCAGTGACCACACCAGCAGGAAGGTGCCCCAGGTGGTGTCGCCGCTCCAGTAGAGGTAGCCGATACAGGCCAGCAGCACCGGGAAGGGGCCGATCTGGGCGACGATCAGCAGGAACATCACCACCACCAGCACCATGGCGTAGGGGATACCAGCAATCAGCAGGCCGACACCGGCCACCGAGGATTGCACCAGCGCGGTTACCACCACCCCCATCGCCACGGCACGGATCGCCTGTGAAGCGAGCACGGTGGCATTGTCGCCACGCTGGCCCGCCAGCCGGTGGGCGAAGCGGCGAATGCCGGTCGCCACCACTTCACCCGAGTGATAGAGCACACCGCAGATACCGACCGTCAGCAGGAAGTGGACGAACAGCAGCCCAAGATTGCCCGCCTGAGCGGCGAGCCAGCGGGCGGTCTGGCCAAAGTAGGGGGCCAGCTTGGCAAACAGCACCTGACCACCGCTCGCCAGAATTTGCTGCCAGAAGTCATAGAGCTTGTCGCCCATCAGCGGGATCTGTTGCAACCAGAGCAGCTCCGGCGGCGGTGACTGGCTGATATGGGTACCCAGCTCGATCAGCATGGGCGCCTTCTCCGCCACATTGGCCAGCGTCATAAAGAGCGGGATAACGAACATCAGCAGCAGTACCAGCGTCATAAAGAGGGCCGCCAGGGTGCGCTTGCCCCACAACAGGCGCTGCACCATCAACATCAGCGGCCAGGTGGCGATGGTGATCATGGTGGCCCACACCAGCGCAGGCAGGAAGGGCTGCAACACCAAGAAACAGGAGATAATCAGGATGCTGAGAAACAGCACCCCCAGGGTTATCTTGGCCAAATCCACTTTTTTCACATTCATAGAGTTCCCTTGTCAGAGCCGTTGCCCTTGGGTCGTGTGTCGCATTTCAAGAAAGAGAGTATCCACCAGAGGCCAGCGCTCAACCAGAGCCCCAGCCCGAAAAAGAGCACAAACTGACCAAGCAGTATGGCCAGCGAACTGCTGGTCAGCAGCGGCAGCGCCCAGAGCCCCGCCCCTATCACCGCGCCCCCCACCAGGGTGACCGCGCCAGTCACAATGGGGGGATAACCGCCGCGGGTCAGGGTAAGCAAACCGCCAACCCAGAGCCCGAGGGCCGCCAGCCCGATCCCGGCCAGATGGGCCGACTGGCTCAGACCCGCGCAAACCAGTGACGCAGCGATCAGCAAGCCCCAGACAGAAGCGCGCTGATCCAGCCGCCAGTATGGGCGAACCGCCAGCAGCAAGGCACCAATCAGCAGGCCAACCGCCACATCGGAGATAAAGTGCACCCCGAGCCAGACCCGCGCCAGACCTGTGGTCAGCGCCAGCAGCAAGGCCAGCGAATAAGCCAGCCCGCGCCGGGCAGGCCAGAGCCAGCCAAGCAGCGCCCCCCAGAACAGCAGGGCCGAAGCGGTATGGCCGCTCGGCATGCCAAAGCCTTGCGCGCTCTGGGTTGCCAGCAGCGGTTGCAGATGGAAGGGGCGCGGCAAGCCGATCCCCTCCTTGCTTGCCTGCACCAGCAAGCCGAGCCAGAGCATGGCGAACAGCAGCTGGCGCAGCCGCGGCCACCCCAGCAGCGGGAGCAGCAAAGGTATCAGGGCAAGCTGAAAGCCGCCTGAACCAAACAGATTGCTGACCGACAGCCACCAGACATCGGGCCCCAGCCACTGTTGCAGCCGCAGCATCAGCGGGATCTCGACCTGATGCAGCGCATTGCCCTGCGCCACAAAATCGGCCTGCCAGTGCACCTCGCTCTCGGGCACCTGATCAAGCCGGGATTGCAGCCAGTCGAGCTGATCCGGGAAGCGGCGCTGCTCGCGGGGGAGCTGGTCGATGGCGATCAGCCGGGCGTTAAGGATCTCTCCCCCCAGATTGGGGGCCTTCAGCAGCGAGACAAAATCGGAATCTTGCTGGGCGACGATAGGCTCCAGAGTGCGGCAGGCGAAGATAAGCGCCCGCTGCCAGCGGCCCAACTCCTGCACCACCTCCCCCCGTAAGCCGGTCTCTTCATAGAGTTCGCGCAGCGCCGCCTGCTGCGGGCTCTCGCCGCCATCGATATAGCCACCGCTCAGGCTGTAGCGGGAGGAGATGCGATCCTGCACCAGCAGCAGTTGATCCTGATGACGGATGGCGCAGGCCGCTGCCGAGGGAGCCGCCGGTTCGGCACTCAGGGCTGGCAGAGCGGCAAACAGCGCCAGCAAGAGTAATAAGATGGTTCTCGACATCAATTTGCTTTCCCTATGCACAATGGCGACAAGCCTCCCAGAAATCAGATAGTTGGGCAACGGTAGCGGCCGGATTGCCGCCGTTCCCACCGCGCTGGCGGTGCACGGAAGATTGCGATGAAGCAGGGCACTCCCTACTATTGGCGGCTATCTTCAATTTCATGCAGCAAACGCTGGAGCCCTCCATGAGACAGTTCGGCTTTTTCCTCGGCATCGCCATCGGTGTCATTTTGATCCTGTTCGGCAGCATCGTCATCTTCCAGGCGCTCCCTGCCGCACTGGATGTGCTGGAGATGCCAAGCCGCATCCCGTTCGTGCGCGAGGTCTACACCTGGCTGATGACCAGCGCCAACGGCCTCACCGCCCAGCTGGAGCAGAACTTCCTGGAAGCGTTCCAGACCGTGCTCAAGCTGATCCTGCTCATCACCTTCATGTGGGTCTGCGTCAAGCTGGTCAACATGGGGGTGCTGATTATCCGCGCCGGGGTTGATCTCATCCGTACCGCCATCGCCCACAGCGAAGGGCCACACGACCAGAAGAAGCCGGATCAGCACGATCACTTCTGACTCTGACATGCTCGATGGATGTGAACACTGCCGCCCCCAACCGGGGCGGCAGCTTTATATGCGCGGTATGAAGGCCCTTCCCAGCCCCCATGAATACCCGATAAAGCAGCGGCTTTCCCTTGTGAATCAGCAAACTGCCCATATGTTGCATCACCTTGACATGGTTTGCGCCCCGCGCGGCGGCTGCCCGGTTTCTATCCCGACCCCGTGCTCTGGTATAATCGACCACCTCTTTTCCCCGTTATGGAGCCTGTTCATGCCCAATCATGCAGAAAGTGCCCTCGAGGTTCGTCTCGACAAGTGGCTGTGGGCGGCCCGTTTCTACAAGACCCGCTCCATTGCGCGGGATCAGATAGATGGGGGCAAGGTGCACTACAATGGTCAGCGCAGCAAACCGGGCAAACAGGTGGAAGTGGGGGCACTGATCCGCTTCTGGCAGGGGCAGGACGAACGCGAAGTGCGGGTGCTGGCCTTGAGCGAGCAACGCAAATCGGCCCCGCTGGCCCAGCAGCTCTATGAAGAGACTGCCGAGAGCCTGAAAAAACGGGCCGAGAACAGCGAGGCGCGCCGCTTCAACAGCCAGTTTGCCCCCAGCCCCGAGCGCCGCCCCGACAAGCAGGAGCGACGCCAGTTGCTCAAGGTCAAACAGTACTGACCGACCCCGATTTGATACCGGGCTGGCATCAACCCCAGCCCGCCCGATTTACCTCACCGAAAAGCCAGGAATACATGATGAGCAACCAAGATCTGCTGTATCGCTATCTGTTTGAAGAGTACGAAGTGCGTGGCGAGCTGGTCCAGCTGGATCACACCTACCGCCACGTAGTGGAAGCCCAGAACTACCCGGTGCAGGTGCAAAAACTGCTGGGCGAGCTGCTGGTCGCCACCAGCCTGCTGACCGCCACCCTCAAGTTTGAAGGCTCCATCACGGTGCAGCTGCAGGGCGATGGCCCGGTGCGTCTGGCCGTGATCAACGGTGACAACAACCAGCAGCTGCGCGGCGTGGCCCGCTATGAAGGCGAGCTGCCGAGCGATGGCAAGCTGCAGAGCCTGATTGGCAACGGCCAGCTGATCATCACCATCACCCCGGAGCAGGGCGAGCGCTATCAGGGCATCATCGCGCTGGACGCCGACACCCTGGCAGGCTGCCTGGAGCACTACTTCGCCCGCTCCGAACAGCTGGCCACCAAGCTGTGGATCCGCACCGGCTACCACGAAGGTGCGCCGCGCGCTGCCGGCATCATGCTGCAGGAGCTGCCCGCCCAGAGCGAGGATCACAGCAACGATTTCGATCACCTGACCCAGCTCACCAGCACCATCAAGGATGAAGAGCTGTTCGGCCTGCAGGCAGAAGAGATCCTCTACCGCCTCTACCATCAGGACAAGGTGCGGGTGTTCGATCCGCAGGCGGTCGAGTTCCGCTGCACCTGCTCCCGCGAGCGCTGCGAAGGGGCCCTGTTGCAGATAGAAAAGGAAGAGGTGATGGAGATGGTGCAGGAGCTCGGCAAGATCGACATGCACTGTGATTATTGCGGCGCCCAGTACCAATTTAATGGGATCGATGTCGAAACCCTGTTCAGCAGGGCTCCCGGCAATGATGCAAACCAGTTACACTAATTAAAGGCGGGCAAAACCCGCCTTTAACTTTAATAACAAAAAAATACCCTATTTTATAAAGTTTGATGGCGATCGCTAAACTCTACCACCTAAGTGATAGGATGACCGTCAGATAGAACCCTACCAACCTCTGAACCCAGGAGAATACAATGACAATCGTGGCAGAACCCACCCTGGCCCAACAATTAGGACTGGACCAGTACGGCATCAAAAACAGCCAAGAAATCGTTCGCAACCCCTCTTACGAGCAGCTTTTCGCGGAAGAGACACGCCCTGACCTTGAAGGGTTCGAGCGCGGTGTGGTGACCGAGCTGGGCGCCGTCAACGTAAACACCGGTATCTTCACCGGTCGCTCCCCGAAAGATAAATATATCGTCAAAGATGCCACTACCCAGGATACTGTGTGGTGGTCTGACCAGGGTAAAAACGATAACAAAGCCATTACCCCTGAAGTGTGGTCACATCTGAAAGGGCTGGTCACCAAACAGCTCTCCGGCAAGCGCCTGTTTGTAGTCGACGGTTTCTGCGGTGCCAACCCGGATACCCGCCTGGCCGTGCGCATCATCACCGAGGTGGCCTGGCAGGCACACTTCGTGAAAAACATGTTCATCCGTCCGAGCGATGAAGAGCTGAAAACCTTCAAGCCCGACTTCGTGGTGATGAACGGTGCCAAGTGCACCAACCCGAACTGGAAGGAGCAGGGTCTCAACTCCGAGAACTTCGTTGCCTTCAACATGACCGAGAAGATGCAGCTCATCGGTGGCACCTGGTACGGTGGCGAGATGAAGAAGGGCATGTTCTCCATGATGAACTACTTCCTGCCCCTGCGCGGCATTGCCTCCATGCACTGCTCCGCCAACGTGGGTCAGGACGGCGACGTCGCCATCTTCTTCGGCCTCTCCGGCACCGGCAAGACCACCCTCTCCACCGATCCCAAGCGTCAGCTGATCGGCGATGACGAGCACGGCTGGGATGACCACGGTGTGTTCAACTTCGAAGGGGGCTGCTACGCCAAGACCATCAAGCTCTCCGAAGAGGCTGAGCCGGACATCTACCACGCCATCCGTCGCGATGCGCTGCTGGAGAACGTGACCGTTGCTGCCGATGGCACCATCGACTTCGATGATGGCTCCAAGACCGAGAACACCCGCGTCTCCTACCCCATCTATCACATCGACAACATCGTCAAGCCGGTCTCCAAGGCAGGTCACGCCACCAAGGTGATCTTCCTGACTGCCGACGCCTTCGGCGTGCTGCCTCCGGTCTCCAAACTGACCAAGGAGCAGACCAAGTACCACTTCCTGTCTGGCTTCACCGCCAAACTGGCCGGTACCGAGCGCGGCATCACAGAGCCGACTCCGACCTTCTCCTCCTGCTTCGGCGCAGCCTTCCTCTCCCTGCACCCGACCAAGTACGGTCAGGAGCTGGTGAAACGGATGGAAGCGGCAGGTGCAGAGGCCTATCTGGTCAACACCGGCTGGAACGGCACCGGCAAGCGCATCTCCATCAAGGATACCCGCGCCATCATCGACGCCATTCTGGATGGCTCCATCGAGAAGGCCGAGACCAAGGTGCTGCCGATCTTCAATCTGGAGATCCCGACCGCGCTGCACGATGTGAACCCGGCGATCCTCGACCCGCGCGACACTTACGCCGACAAGGCCGAGTGGGATGCCAAGGCCGTCGATCTGGCAGGCCGCTTCATCAAGAACTTCGAGCGCTTCACCGATAACGATGAAGGCAAACGTCTGGTTGCGGCAGGCCCGCAGCTGTAACAGGCTCGCTTCGTATCAGTGACATCATGCCGGTCAGCCACGCTGACCGGCATTTTTGTTTTTGTGGAGCCTCGAACGCCGCCATCGGCCCCATTCAAGGGGCCAAAACCTTGCCTTTGCCCATTGTGACAGGTTAGATTCAGCCAAACTTTATACAATATACAATTCTGTAACGCCCAATCGTGACCCGACCATGACCCCACCCTACAAGACCCGAACCCAGATGGTGATGGAAAACCTCCGTGGCCGGATCCTCCGTGGGGAGTTCCCCGCTGGCGCCCCCTTGCGTCAGGATGCCATTGCCAAAGAGCTGGCCGTGAGCCGCATCCCGGTGCGCGAAGCCCTGATGCAGCTGGAAGCGCAGGGGCTGGTGAAGTTCGAAGCCCATCGCGGCGCCGTGGTCACCATGCTGGACGCCTCGGCCATTGAAGAGCTCTTTTATTTGCGAGCGCTGCTGGAAGCCGATACCCTGTTTCACGCCGTCGACAAGATGACGGAAGCCACCTTCGCGCAAGCGGAGGCGATCCTCGCCCAGTTTGATCATGCCCTGGAGTCAGGCACCCAGATCGAACATTGGGCCGAGTTGAACCACAGCTTTCACGCCACCCTCTATCAGGCAGCCGGTCGCCCCCAGGCACTTGAACTAATCGCCCAGATCAATCTGAGCTGTGACCGCTATGTCCGCTTCGAGCTGCTGTTTGCCAGCGACGGGGTGGACAAGGCGGAGCGTGAACACGCCAAATTGCTGGAACTGTGTCGCGCCCGGCGCAAACACGAGGCGGTGGTGCTGCTCAGGCAGCATATCGAAGCAGCAGGTCAGTCGATCAAGCGGATCCTGGCCAACGGCCATAAAAACTGAACACTCATATAGCAACCATCTGGCACTAACGACATGAATAATTTCGAGATAATTGAAACCCGCGTCGCCCAAGTCAGGGCCGAGCTGGCCATGCAGGAGTTGGACGCCTTTATCGTCCCCCACGATGATGAGCACCTCGGCGAGTACATCCCCGCCTATGCCGAGCGGCTTGACTGGATCACCGGTTTCAACGGCTCTGCCGGCGTCGCCATCATCATGGCCCAGCGGGCAGCCCTCTTTGTCGATGGTCGCTATACGGTGCAGGCGCGGATGCAAACTCCCGCCGAACTGTTCGAATTCCTCCACCTCATTGAAAATCCTCATGTGCAGTGGCTGGCCGAACAGCTGCCGTCAGGCTCCCGGGTCGGCTTCGATGCCCGCCTGCACAGCCTGACCTGGTACAAGAATGCCAAAGCCGTGCTGGCCGATCGCGGTATCGAGCTGATCCGCGTCGAGCAGAACCCCATCGACCTGAACTGGAGCGATCGCCCGGAGCCGACCAAGAGCCCGGTCATCCTCTACAGCGAGGAGCTGGCGGGCCAGTCCAGCCAGTCCAAACGTGAACAGCTGGCGGCCGACCTGCGCAAGCGCGGGCTGGATGCCGTGCTGCTGACCCAGGCCGAGCCCATCAACTGGCTGCTCAACCTGCGCGGCCGCGATATCGACCGGCTGCCGGTGGTGCTGGGCTTTGCTGTGCTCTACGCCAACACCAGCATGGATTTCTTCGTCGACACCGACAAAATTGACTGCTTCGCCTTCACCCAACACGTGGGGCAGGATGTCTCCGTCTACCCCATCGACAAGCTGGGCGACGTGTTGCAGCGCATCGGTGAAGATCAGCAGAAGGTGCTGGCCGATCCGGACAGCGCCAACGCCTGGACCCAGCTCGTCATGGAAGAGGCGGGCGCCATTCTGGTGGCAGGGCAGGACCCCACCATGCTGCCGAAAGCGTGCAAGAACGAGATCGAGCTGACCGGTATGCGTGCCGCTCACCTGCGCGATGGCGTGGCCATGACCCGTTTCCTCGCCTGGCTGGATCGGCTGGTCGCCTCCGGCGAATTCGAGGGGGTGGATGAAGGCACCCTGGCCGATCAGGTGGAAGCGTTCCGCCGCGAGCAGGAGCACTACGTCGAGCCGAGCTTCGATACCATCTCCGCGCTCGGCCCCAACGCCGCCATGTGCCACTACCACCATACCAATGGCACCCCGCGTGCGTTTGGCCAGGACAGCCTCTATCTGCTGGACTCCGGCGCCCAGTATATGGATGGCACCACCGACATCACCCGCACCATCAAGGTCGGTGAGGTGAGCGACGAGCAGAAGGCAATGTTTACCCGGGTACTGCAGGGCCATATCGCGCTGGATCAGGCCCGCTTCCCCCGTGGTACCGCCGGGATCCAGCTCGACGTGCTGGCCCGCATGCCGCTGTGGCAAGCCGGTTACAACTATGACCACGGCACCGGCCACGGCGTCGGCCACTTCCTGAGCGTCCACGAAGGGCCCCAGCGCATCGCGCCGAAAGGGAGCATGGTTGCCCTGCAACCGGGCATGGTGCTCTCCAACGAGCCGGGCTACTACCGCGAAGATGGCTTCGGTATCCGCTGCGAGAACCTGGTAGTCGTGACCGAGCTGGAACAGGTTGGCGAGCTGCCGATGCTGGGCTTCGAGCGTCTGACCTACGTGCCTTTCGATACCCGCCTGATCGACCGCAGCCTGCTGAGCCCGGCCGAATTCCGCTGGATCAACGAATACCATGTCGAGGTGTTCCGCCGCCTGAGCCCGCTGCTCGAGGGCGAGGATCTCGCCTGGCTGGAGCAGGCAACCAGCCTCATCTGATGACACAGGGCCTGCTGGCCCTGTTTTTTTATCCCCCCTTTTGACCTGTATCAACACCCAAAGCGAGCTGGTCAGGAGAATGGCGACCATGAAAAGTCATCATGCCAGCCCAGCCCGGGGCTCACACGCCGCAGCCAGCAAAAAGGCGAGTGACCATCCCAGACTCATGCGCGAGCAGCAGACGGTCAGCGCCATGATCCGCCTCTACTGCCAGCACCATCATCAGGATCCCCATTGCCGCCACTGTCGCCAGTTGCGGGATTTCGCCCATCAGCGCCTTCGTCGCTGCCGTTATGGCCACGGCCACAAACCCACCTGCGCCAATTGCAATATCCACTGTTACGCACCGGCGATGCGCAAACAAATCCAGCAGGTGATGAAGTGGAGCGGCCCGCGCATGTTGCTGCGCCACCCCTGGCTCACCCTCCGCCACCTGCTCGACGGCTTGCGCAAAGCCCCCAAACTGCCCCAGAGCCGCCCCCTGCCGCCATAACCGCCAATCCCTTGCATCCGGCAGGGGATGACCACTACCCTATGACTCCTTTTCTGCCGTTGACCCCAAGGTCAGCGGCGTTGCCGATCCGTTTGCTGCCGATGGAGTCCTGATGCACCACAACCCGCCCCTGCTACGTACCGCTACCCACAATGACATGCACGCCATCTGGCAGATCGATGCCAAGGTGTTTGGCGAAGATGTCTATCCCGCCTTCTTCTTCCGTCAGGCGATGGATTTGTGGCCCGAGTTGTTGCTGGTGGCTGAATACGAGGGGCAGCTGGTGGGTTATGTGCTGGGTGGCTTTGGTCAGGAGCGGTCGCAAGGCTGGGTGCTCTCGCTGGCGGTACTGCCCGAGGCACGCGGTTTCGGCCTCGCGGAGCGGATGATGCGCCAGATGGAGGCCAACCAGCAGGCGCTGCAGATCAGCGAACTGCGGCTCACGGTCGATCCGGTCAATCCGGCCCAGCGCCTCTACTACCGGCTCGGTTACACATTGCAGGCGGAAGTAGCCGACTATTTCGGCCCCGGAGAAGACCGTCTGCTGCTGGTTAAAACCCTCTCCGGTACAGCTGCGATTCAAGGACAAAACCGGTTACAGAACGCATAATTGGTTACATTTTGCCGATTTCATGTGTGACGGGGTTGGAGTAAAGTTCACTCATCAACCGGATTGTTCAAATTACGTGCAGCCCAGGAGGCCCACCATGTTGAAGCGTATGACCCTTATTGCCCTGCTGGCAGCGACCACCATCACCGGATGCGCCAACAGTGACGTTTACTCTGGCGATGTTTACACCAAAGACCGCGCCAAACAGGTGCAGACCGTCAGCTACGGCACCATCATCTCCACCCGCCCGGTGAAAATCCAGGCCGATGAGAACTCCCTGATTGGCACCATTGGCGGCGCCGTAGTCGGCGGCCTGCTGGGCAGCACAGTCGGTGGCGGCACCGGACGCGACATCGCAGCCGCAGGCGGCGCCATCGCCGGTGCGGCGGCAGGTAACGCCATCGGCAACAAGATGAATCAGGTCGACGGCGTCGAGCTGGAGATCAAGAAAGAGAACGGCGAAGCCATCGTGGTCGTGCAGAAAGCCAGCCCCACCTTCACCCCGGGCGCGCGCGTTCGCATGACCCAGGGTAACGGCAGCATCAACGTGGCCGTCGTGAATTAAGCGTGTGAATTCAGGTTTCGTCACGCTCGAGCCATAAAAAAACCGCCGACCCCGGCGGTTTTTTGTTGTCTGGCATTCGGGATTACATGCTGTAAGCCTTCTCGCCGTGGGAGGTGACATCCAGCCCTTCCCGCTCGGCATCGCCATTCACCCGCAGACCCACCAGCATGTCGACCGCCTTGAAGGCAATCGCCGCCACGACACCGGACCAGAGCAGGGTGACACCGACCCCGATGGCCTGGATCTTCACCTGAGTCAGAATGGAGTAACCCTCGGCAACCTGATTGGTGACATAGTCCCACACCCCGGTGCCGCCCAGATCCGGACTGGCAAAGACGCCGGTCAGCAGAGCACCGAGAATGCCGCACACTCCGTGCACGCCAAACACGTCCAGACTGTCATCGGCCCCCAACATGCGCTTGAGACCGTGGACACCCCACAGACCCGCCACGCCACTGATAAGGCCCATCACCAGACCACCGCCCACACCGACGAAACCGGCTGCCGGGGTGATCACCACCAGACCGGACACCGCACCGGATGCCGCACCCAGCAGGGAGGGACGTCCCTTCATCACCCACTCGGCCAGCGTCCATGAGAGAGCTGCCGCAGCCGGCGCCACCCAGGTGTTGATAAAGGCGAGTGCGGCGATACCGTTGGCTTCCAGCGCGGAGCCCGCGTTGAAACCGAACCAGCCGAACCAGAGCAGGGAGGCACCGATCATGGTCATGGTCAGGCTGTGGGGGGTCATGGGATCACGACCGTAGCCCAGACGCTTGCCCACCAGATAGGCACCTACCAGACCCGCCACGGCGGCGTTGATGTGCACCACGGTGCCGCCTGCAAAGTCCAGCGCACCATGCTGGAACAGATACCCCGCCGTTGCAGTCGCCGTGGCCGCCGCCTCGGCGCTGGTATAGGCATCCGGACCCGCCCAGTACCACACCATATGAGCCAGCGGGATATAGGCGAAGGTGAACCAGATCACCGAGAAGAGCAGCACGGCAGCGAACTTGATGCGCTCGGCAAACGCCCCCACGATAAGGCCGCAGGTGATGGCGGCAAAGGCCCCCTGGAACACCACATAGATCAGCTCGCTGATCCCGACCCCCTTGCTGAAGGTGGCGGCGATGGAGTCAGGGGTCACCCCCTTGAGCAGCACCTTGCTGAAGGAGCCGTAGAAATTGCCCCCTTCGGTAAAGGCCAGCGAATAGCCGTAGATCACCCAGAGCACGCAGATGAGGCAGAACAGGGTAAAGACCTGCATCAGCACGCTCAGCATGTTTTTGGCCCGCACCAGACCACCGTAGAAGAGGGCCAGACCGGGGATCGACATCAGGATCACCAGCGCCGCCGAGAGCAGCATCCAGGTGTTGTCACCCTTGTTGATTGTCATGGCGGCAACCGGTGCCACCGCAGCCTGTACCTGAGCGACCTCTTCGGCCCAACTTGGGGTAACCAGCAAGGCAGGCAACATCGTCAGACCCGCCATCATCCATTTTTTGACCATAGAGCACTCTCCTTCCCTGTCGTACCGGTACAAGACCGGCTCCGTTTCCCTGATTGAATCTGTGGCGAACCGCAAGGTGTTGCTGCAACCCGCCAGAATCACACCCGCGCCCTGCACGGGGATGCCTCTTGCCACTTCCTCATCACTGCGTCTGCCGCCGATGACCGCAAGAGACCGTCTGACATCTAAAAAGCATAAAGCGGGCCATAAATTTAAATCCTTTTAAATCATTGCATTAGCAAGGTAGCACATCATCAATGCACCAATTTGGCGCATGAGCTGCGCTAACCTGCCCAGGGTCGCCCTGTCACAGGGCAGGCGATACGTCGCGCACCAGAAGTGCGCAAACTCGGAGCCAGCCCACAAGCTGACGTCATCGATATCGCGCGCTGCAGGCCCGCTCGTTTACACTGACAGACCAGCCATTTCCTGTTCATGTACAGGATCTTTAGCAGCAACCAATTGAAATAGATATAAAAATGGCTTCGATTGTGATCTGATTTTATCGCCAAACAAAACCGCCACGCACGAAGCCATGACCATTATCGATGCCAACCACTATCTTGAGCAACTTCTCTCTCCTGCCGAACTCGACCGCATTGCCCGTGACTGCCAATTTTGCTTGCGCAAACGAGCCATTACGCCTGCCATGCTGGTGACTGCACTCTTGCGGGCACTTGGCTGCGACCAGGTCGATGGTATCGCTGGATTGCACCATCATTTCAATGCCTTGCAACTGGTTGATGCCCATCAGGTTTCCTACAAGCCCTTTCACAACCAGTTGCGCAAAGCGTCGTTCGCCCTGTTCATGAAGGCGCTGGTTGAACGGGCTATCGCCTTGCGTATCGGCCAACAGATGAAGACTGCATCCCTTGGCGCATTCAAACAGGTGTTGTTGCAGGATGGTACTTCCTTTGCCGTCCACAAAAGCCTGGCCGAAGTGTTTCCGGGAAGGTTCAAGACCATTAGCCCGGCGGCAATCGAGTGTCATATGCTCATGTCTCTATTGGAGCAAAGTCCAGTTTGCATGCAGGTCTCTGCCGATACGGCGTCAGAGCGCCAGTTCCTGCCTGAGCCCGAGCGGCTCAATAACAGCCTGCTGTTGGCGGACGCGGGTTACATCGATATGGCCTACTTTGCGAAACTAAACGAGGCGGGCGGTTTCTATCTGGTCAGGGGTAGTAAGAGCCTGAACCCGAAGATTATCCGGGCATGGCGCGGTGACGAACGGGAAGTGCCGAAGCTGGCGGGCCTGTCACTCAAGGATGCTGGACGGCGGCACTGTCGGGCAGAGGTACTGGATATGGTGGTGAAATCGGGCAAGTTCGAGTATCGGCTGATCCGACGCTGGTTTGCCGAGGAGAAACGGTTCTGTATCTGGATGACCAATCTGCCACGAGAGGCATGGCCAGCAGAGCGGGTGATGAGCCTGTACCGCTGTCGTTGGCAGGTGGAGCTGCTGTTTAAGGAGTGGAAGTCGCACAACCGGCTCAAGGGCTTTGTGACAGGTCAGAAAGCCATTGCCGAGGGGCTGGTGTGGGCCAGCCTGTTGTCGCTGGTGATGAAAAGACGGGTAGCTCAGACGCTGATGGGGGACGGTTTATCCACACTGAAAGCGGCGAAAAATAGCGGAACCTGGTGGTTCCCGTTATTGGAAGCGGTGGCTCATCGGGTGTTGGTGGAAATAAGAGAGCGTCTGGAATGGGCTGCCGTTTACTTGGCGAAAAATGCCCGTCGAACCAAGCAGCGAAAATCGATACAGAACAGGACCTTAGAAGGAATTTCAAATGAAGTGTTTTCTTAAGGTCCTGTATATG
>NZ_JBFODS010000031.1:0-44732 GCF_040908445.1 Aeromonas sp. R10-2
CATATACAGGACCTTAAGAAAACACTTCATTTGAAATTCCTTCTAAGGTCCTGTTCTGTATCGATTTTCGCTGCTTGGTTCGACGGGCATTTTTCGCCAAGTAAACGGCAGCCCATTCCAGACGCTCTCTTATTTCCACCAACACCCGATGAGCCACCGCTTCCAATAACGGGAACCACCAGGTTCCGCTATTTTTCGCCGCTTTCAGTGTGGATAAACCGTCCCCCATCAGCGTCTGAGCTACCCGTCTTTTCATCACCAGCGACAACAGGCTGGCCCACACCAGCCCCTCGGCAATGGCTTTCTGACCTGTCACAAAGCCCTTGAGCCGGTTGTGCGACTTCCACTCCTTAAACAGCAGCTCCACCTGCCAACGACAGCGGTACAGGCTCATCACCCGCTCTGCTGGCCATGCCTCTCGTGGCAGATTGGTCATCCAGATACAGAACCGTTTCTCCTCGGCAAACCAGCGTCGGATCAGCCGATACTCGAACTTGCCCGATTTCACCACCATATCCAGTACCTCTGCCCGACAGTGCCGCCGTCCAGCATCCTTGAGTGACAGGCCCGCCAGCTTCGGCACTTCCCGTTCGTCACCGCGCCATGCCCGGATAATCTTCGGGTTCAGGCTCTTACTACCCCTGACCAGATAGAAACCGCCCGCCTCGTTTAGTTTCGCAAAGTAGGCCATATCGATGTAACCCGCGTCCGCCAACAGCAGGCTGTTATTGAGCCGCTCGGGCTCAGGCAGGAACTGGCGCTCTGACGCCGTATCGGCAGAGACCTGCATGCAAACTGGACTTTGCTCCAATAGAGACATGAGCATATGACACTCGATTGCCGCCGGGCTAATGGTCTTGAACCTTCCCGGAAACACTTCGGCCAGGCTTTTGTGGACGGCAAAGGAAGTACCATCCTGCAACAACACCTGTTTGAATGCGCCAAGGGATGCAGTCTTCATCTGTTGGCCGATACGCAAGGCGATAGCCCGTTCAACCAGCGCCTTCATGAACAGGGCGAACGACGCTTTGCGCAACTGGTTGTGAAAGGGCTTGTAGGAAACCTGATGGGCATCAACCAGTTGCAAGGCATTGAAATGATGGTGCAATCCAGCGATACCATCGACCTGGTCGCAGCCAAGTGCCCGCAAGAGTGCAGTCACCAGCATGGCAGGCGTAATGGCTCGTTTGCGCAAGCAAAATTGGCAGTCACGGGCAATGCGGTCGAGTTCGGCAGGAGAGAGAAGTTGCTCAAGATAGTGGTTGGCATCGATAATGGTCATGGCTTCGTGCGTGGCGGTTTTGTTTGGCGATAAAATCAGATCACAATCGAAGCCATTTTTATATCTATTTCAATTGGTTGCTGCTAAAGATCCTGTACATGAGCACCAATTAACAAAGCAGAAGCAATATTAGTAGTGACCAACCAAGTGAAATACAACTTTAAAATGCCATAAAAAAACCGCCCATTGGGCGGCATTTTATTAGAGATAACGGGCTAAACAGAATTACCAGCCGGTGACTTCGCGCAGGGCCTTGCCGATATCGGCCAGGGAGCGGACGGTTTTCACGCCAGCATCTTCCAGCGCGGCAAACTTCTCGGCGGCAGTACCCTTGCCACCGGAGATGATGGCGCCAGCGTGGCCCATCCGCTTGCCGGGAGGGGCAGTAACACCGGCGATATAGGAGACCACCGGCTTGGTGACGTGGGCCTTGATATAGGCGGCCGCGTCTTCCTCGGCGTTGCCGCCGATCTCGCCGATCATCACGATCGCTTCGGTCTGCGGGTCGTTCTGGAACATCTCCAGAATGTCGATAAAGTTGGAGCCCGGGATGGGGTCGCCACCGATACCGACACAGGTGGACTGGCCAAAGCCCTCGTCAGTGGTCTGCTTGACCGCTTCGTAGGTCAGGGTGCCGGAGCGGGAGACGATGCCCACCTTGCCTGGCTTGTGAATGTGGCCCGGCATGATGCCGATCTTGCACTCACCCGGGGTGATCACGCCCGGGCAGTTGGGGCCGATCATCCGCACGCCGGTCTCTTGCAGCTTCACTTTGACGTCCAGCATATCCAGCGTCGGGATGCCTTCGGTGATGGTGACGATGAGCTTGATGCCCGCGTCGATCGCTTCCAGGATGGCATCCTTGCAGAACGGTGCCGGCACATAGATGACGGAGGCGGTGGCACCGGTCGCTTCGACTGCGTCACGGACGGTGTTGAACACCGGCAGGCCCAGATGGGTGGTGCCGCCCTTGCCCGGGGAGACGCCGCCGACCAGCTGGGTACCGTAGGAGAGCGCCTGCTCGGAGTGGAAAGTACCCTGACCGCCGGTAAAGCCCTGGCAGATGACTCGGGTGTCCTTGTTGATCAGTACGCTCATCAGTTGGCCTCCGCTGCTTTGACGACTTGCTGCGCGGCATCAGTCAGACTCTTGGCCGCAATGATGTTGAGGCCGCTCTCGGCCAGCTTGATACCACCCAGCTCGGCGTTGTTGCCTTCCAGACGGACCACGACGGGCACCTTGACCCCCACTTCCTTGACCGCACCGATAATGCCTTCCGCGATCATGTCGCAGCGCACGATGCCGCCAAAGATGTTGACCAGCACCGCTTTGACATTGCTGTCGGAGAGGATGATCTTGAACGCCTCGGTCACGCGTTCCTTGGTGGCGCCACCGCCGACGTCAAGGAAGTTGGCCGGCTTGCCGCCGTGCAGGTTGACGATGTCCATGGTGCCCATGGCAAGACCCGCGCCGTTGACCATGCAGCCGATGTTGCCATCGAGGGCCACATAGTTGAGCTCCCACTGGGCGGCGTGCGCTTCGCGGGGGTCATCTTGTGACGGGTCGTGCATCTCGCGCAGCTTGGGCTGACGATACAGGGCGTTGGCGTCGATGTTGATCTTGCCATCCAGGCAGTGCAGGTTGCCCTGCGCGGTGATCACCAGCGGGTTGATCTCCAGCAGCGCGAAATCGCAATCCAGGAACATCTGGCCCAGACCCATGAAGATTTTGGTGAACTGTTTGATCTGATCGCCGACCAGACCCAGTTTGAAGGCCAGTTCACGGGCCTGATAAGCCTGCGGACCCACCAACGGATCGATAGCCGCCTTGTGGATCAGATGGGGGGTTTCGTGGGCGATCTTCTCAATATCCACGCCACCTTCAGTCGAGGCCATGAAGACCACGCGGCGCGAACCACGGTCAACCACGGCGCCCAGGTAGAGCTCTTTGGCGATGTCGGTGCAAGATTCCACCAGGATCTTGGTGACCGGCTGGCCGTTGGCATCGGTCTGGTAGGTCACCAGATTTTTGCCAAGCCAGTTCTGGGCAAAAGCACGGATCTCATCCTTGCTCTTGGCCACTTTCACGCCGCCCGCTTTACCGCGGCCACCGGCGTGTACCTGGCATTTGACGACCCAGGTATTGCCGCCAATCTTGTCGGCCGCTTCGGCCGCTTCTTGTGGGGTAGCACAGGCATAACCTTCGGAGACCGGCAGGCCATACTCGGCAAACAGCTGTTTTGCCTGATATTCATGCAGATTCATAGATGCTCTATCCGTGTTGTAGGTATTTCCGTCCGGGGCTGGTGTTTCTCAATCCCCTGTGAATGGGGGCCTGGGCGGCCCCTCGTTATCTTTCAATCGCTCGGGTATTACTCAAACGTCCAGCAGCACGTTCGGCTCGGGGCGCAAACCCCTTGCCCGGGTGCCACGGGCTTAGACGTCCAGCAACAGACGGGTCGGGTCTTCCAGCAGTTCCTTGACGGAGACCAGGAAGCCTACCGATTCGCGTCCGTCGATGAGACGGTGATCGTAGGAGAGCGCCAGATACATCATCGGCAGGATCTCGACCTTGCCGTCAACGGCCATCGGGCGATCCTGGATCTTGTGCATACCCAGAATAGCGCTCTGGGGCGGGTTGATGATCGGGGTGGACATCAGGGAGCCGAACACGCCACCGTTGGTGATGGTGAAGTTGCCGCCAGTCAGTTCATCCACGGTCAGCTTGCCGTCACGGCCCTTGCCCGCCAGATCCTTGATGGCCTTCTCGATGTCCGCCAGGCTCATGTTGTCGCAGTCGCGCAGCACCGGCGTCACCAGACCACGGGGGGTAGAGACGGCGATGCTGACGTCGAAGTAGTTGTGGTAAACCACGTCATCGCCATCGAGCGCCGCGTTCACTTCCGGATAGCGCTTGAGGGACTCCACTACCGCCTTCACGTAGAAGGACATGAAGCCGAGCTTGATGCCGTGCTTCTTCTCGAAGATCTCGCCGTACTGCTTGCGCAGATCCATGATGGGCTTCATGTTGACCTCGTTGAAGGTGGTCAGCATGGCGGTGGTGTTTTTCGCTTCCAGCAGACGCTCGGCAATGCGCTTGCGCAGACGGGTCATCGGTACCCGCTTGTCGGTGCGACCACCCAGCGGGGCAACCTTGGCTGCCAGGGCTGCAGTTGCGACCGGTGCGGCTGCCGCAGGCTGGCTCTTGGCCTTGATGAAGGCTTCCACATCATCCTTGGTGATACGACCGCCCTTGCCGGTACCGGTCAACTTGGTCACGTCGATGTCGTGCTCGCCAATCAGGCGGCGCACCGAGGGGCTCAAGCCATCGGCGCCATCATCGGCCACCGCTTCAGCGGGTTTCTCTTTGGTCTCTTCACCGGCCACCGGGGCGGCGGTGAGGATGGCAATCAGTTGACGGGACAACACAGTCGCCCCTTCCCCTTGCAGAATATCCCCCAGCACACCGGCTTGCGGTGCCGGCACTTCCAGCACCACCTTGTCGGTCTCGATGTCGACCAGCACTTCGTCACGGGCGACCAGATCGCCAGGTTTTTTGTGCCAGGTGGCGATAGTGGCATCGGCCACTGATTCCGGCAGATCCGGTACCTTGATTTCGATAGTCATCCAATCAGTTCCTTTTTACTTCTATGCCAGAGGCTTTACAGGGTAAGGGCATCTTCCACCAAGGCTTTTTGCTGCTTGGCGTGGACAGACATGTAACCGACGGCCGGTGAGGCTGACGCGGGGCGACCGGCATAACGCAGGGTGGCTCCGGCTGGCAGCACGCCATCGTAGTGGTGACGGGTGCAGTACCAGGCGCCCTGGTTCTGCGGCTCTTCCTGACACCAGACAAAGTCGGTGACATGGCTGTAATCGGCCAGAATGGCGCGCACTTCCTCTTCCGGGAAGGGGTAGAGCTGCTCAATTCGCACCAGAGCCACATCTTGCTGCTCGGCCTTGCGACGGGCATCGAGCAGGTCGTAGTAGACCTTGCCGGAGCAGAAGACCACCCGCTTGACCGCTTTCGGATCCAGCGCATCGATCTCGCCGATGGCGTTCTGGAAGGTACCTTCCGCCAGCTCTTCAAGCTTGCTCACCGCCAACGGGTGGCGCAGCAGGGATTTGGGGGTCATCACGATGAGCGGACGGCGCATCGGACGTACCACCTGACGACGCAGCATATGGAACACCTGCGCCGGGGTAGAGGGCACGCACACCTGCATGTTGTGCTGGGCGCACATCTGCAGATAACGCTCCAGACGGGCGGAGGAGTGCTCCGGCCCCTGCCCCTCGTAACCGTGCGGCAGCAACATGGTCAGGCCGCACATCCGGCCCCACTTCTGCTCACCGGAGGAGAGGAACTGATCCACCACTACCTGGGCACAGTTGGCGAAATCGCCGAACTGGGCTTCCCAGATGGTGAGGCCAGCCGGCTCGGCGCTGGCGTAGCCATATTCAAAGGCCAGAACCGCGTTCTCGGTCAGCACAGAGTCATACACCTCGAACGGGCCTTGCTCGTCGTGCAGGTTGCACAGCGGGGTATAGGTGCTGGCATCGGTCTGGCTGTGGAGTACGGCGTGGCGGTGGAAGAAGGTGCCACGGCCGGAGTCTTCACCGGTAAAGCGGATACGGGACCCCTTGTCCACCAGAGTGGCGTAGGCCAGAGTCTCGGCAAAGCCCCAATCCACCAACTTCTCGCCAGCGGCCATCAGACGGCGGTCTTCGTAAATCTTCTCGACCTGACGCTGCAGCACGTGGGTCGCCGGATACTGGCTCACCCGCTCGCCGAGGCTCTTGAGGAGATCCATCGGCACGGCACTCTCATAGGCCATGTTCCAGTCGTGGCCCAGATAAGGGGTCCAGTCTACAGAGTGCAGCTCCATCGGCCGCCACTCCTTGCTCACCCGCTCGCCGCGATCCAGCGCTTCGCGATACTCGTTGACCAGTTCGGTCGCCCGCTCCTGGGCGAGGCTCCCCTCGGCCACCAGCTGATCGGCGTAGATCTTGCGCGGGGTCGGGTGCTGCTTGATCTTCTGGTACATCAGCGGCTGGGTCGCGCTCGGTTCGTCCGCTTCGTTGTGACCGTGACGACGGTAGCAGACCAGCTCGATCACCACGTCGCGTTTGAAGGTATTGCGGTAATCCAGTGCAATCTGGGTCACCAGCACCACGGCTTCCGGATCATCCCCGTTGACGTGCAGCACCGGCGCCTGCACCGCCTTGGCGATGTCGGTGCAATATTCGGTGGAGCGCAGGTCACGGATATAGGAGGTGGTGAAACCCACCTGGTTGTTGATGACGATGCGCACCGTCCCGCCGACACCATAGGCGCGGGTCTGGGACATGTTGAAGGTCTCGGCCACCACGCCCTGACCGGCCATGGCCGAGTCCCCGTGAATGGTGATGGGCAGCACGCTGGAGCCATCCTTGTCACCGCGACGATCCATACGGGCACGGACCGAGCCGATGACCACAGGGTTGACGATCTCGAGGTGGGAGGGGTTAAAGGCGAGCGCCAGATGGACGTTGCCACCCGGGGTGGCGAAGTCGGAGGAGAAGCCCATGTGGTACTTCACATCACCGGTACCCCAGGATTCGCCATGCTTGCCGGCAAACTCGTCGAACAGATCCTGAGCGCGCTTGCCCAGCACGTTGATCAGCACGTTGAGGCGACCGCGGTGGGCCATACCGATAACGGCCTCTTTGCAGCCCTGCTCACCGGCGCGACGGATCAGCTCCTTGAGCATGGGGATCATGGCGTCGCCACCTTCCAGCGAGAAGCGCTTGGCTCCCGGGAACTTGGCGCCCAGATATTTCTCCAGCCCTTCGGCTGCGGTCAGGCTCTCGAGGAAACGGGTCTTCTCTTCGAGGGTGTAGCTCCCCTTCCCTTCAATGGATTCGAGACGCTGTTGCAGCCAGCGCTTCTCTTCCGTGGAGGTGAGGTGCATGTAGTCGGCGCCGATGGAGCCGCAATAGGTCTTCTTCAGCGAGGCGTAGAGGTCGGAGAGCACCATGGTCTCGCGACCGATGGCGTAGGAGCCCACATTGAAGGTGGCCTCCATATCTGCGCCCTGCAGGTTGTGGAACGCGGGATCCAGTTCGGCAACGGTTTCACGCTGCCACAGGCCCAGCGGGTCCAGATTGGCATTCTGGTGACCACGGAAACGGAAGGCGTTGATCAGCTGCAATACCCGCACCTGCTTGGCATCCACTTGCGGATCGGAGACGGGGGCACTGTAGCGAGAGGGATCCTTGGCCAGACGACGGAAATAATCGCGGACCTGGGAGTGGGGTTGTTCAACCGCATGGCCATTGACCTGGGGCAGCTCGCTAAACAGGCTGCGCCACTCGTCGGACACGGAGTCAGGATTTTCCAGGAAGGATTCGTACAAATCCTCAATATAGCTTGCATTCGCACCAGCCAGGTGAGATGACTCCAACCAGGCCTTCATCACGCCGTTATGCATTTCTATCCCTTGTACTTCTTGTTACTGCTGCGCAGCTTGTAGGGGTCAAATAGCCATCCTGCCACGGGTGGGATGGCTATCCAGAGGTCGGGCCAGCACCTGGCCGGCCCTGATACTAAACAGCCCGATTGAGCAACATCGACTTGATCTGGCCAATCGCCTTGGTCGGGTTCAAGCCTTTCGGACAGACGTTCACGCAGTTCATGATGCCATGGCAGCGGAACACGCTGAAGGCGTCGTCCAGATTCCCCAGTCGTTCGGTGGTCGCGGTGTCGCGGCTGTCAGCCAGCCAGCGGTAGGCGGCGAGCAGCCCGGCCGGACCGATGAACTTGTCGGGATTCCACCAGAAGGAGGGGCACGAAGTGGAGCAGCAGGCACAGAGAATGCACTCGTACAGGCCGTCAAGCTTGGCGCGCTCTTCGGGGGATTGCAGGTGCTCACGCACCGGCGGCAACTTGTCATCATTGATGAGGAAGGGTTTGACCTTCTCCCACTGGGTGTAGAACTGGGTCATGTCGATCACCAGATCACGGATCACCGGCAGGCCGGGCAAGGGGCGGATAACGACGTTATTGCCCTTCTTCAGCAGGTCGGAGAGCGGGGTGATACAGGCAAGACCGTTCTTGCCATTCATGTTGAGACCGTCTGATCCACAGACCCCTTCGCGGCAAGAGCGGCGGAAGGCGAGCGTGGGATCCAGCTCTTTCAACTGGATCAGTGCGTCGAGCACCATCATGTCGGAACCTTCAGGAATATCAAGACGATATTCCTTCATATGGGGGACGTTATCAACATCCGGATTGTATCTGTAGACAGAGAATGTGACGTTCATAGGGCTGGCTCCGCAATCAGTAAGTCCGGACCTTGGGCGGGAACGCCTCACGGGTCTTGGGTGACATGTTGACAGCGCGACGGGTCATGGACTCGGTGTCCGGATGATAGAGGCTGTGGCACAGCCAGTTCTCATCGTCGCGATCCGGGAAGTCGAAGCGGCAGTGAGCACCGCGACTCTCGGTACGGAAGTTGGCGGCAACCGCCGTGGCAAACGCCGTCTCCATCAGGTTGTCCAGCTCCAGGCACTCGATGCGCTGGGTATTGAACTCTTTGGAGGTGTCATCCAGACGGGCTAACTTGAGGCGTTCGCGGATAACCTTGAGCTCGGCCAACCCTTCTGCCATCGCAGCACCTTCGCGGAACACCGAGAAGTTATTCTGCATGCAGCGCTGCAGGTCTTTGCGGATCTGCACCGGGTCTTCCCCGTCACGGCAATTTTCCCAGCGGTTGAAGCGGGCCAGTGCGGCATCCAGATCCGACTCGGAAGCATCGCGGCCGTGATCCATCTCGCCCAGGGTGTTGACCAGATGCATGCCGGCAGCGCGGCCAAACACCACCAGATCCAGCAGGGAGTTGCCACCCAGACGGTTGGCACCGTGTACGGAGACGCAGGCAATCTCGCCCACCGCAAACAGACCGACTACCGGCACATCGTTGCCGTTCTTGTCCTGAGTCAGGCATTGGCCATTCACGTTGGTCGGTACGCCGCCCATCATGTAGTGGCAGGTCGGGATGATCGGGATCGGCTCTTTGACCGGATCCACGTGGGCGAAGGTGCGGGAGAGCTCGCAGATGCCCGGCAGACGGGATTCCAGCACCTCTTTGCCGAGGTGATCCAGCTTGAGCTTGATGTGTGGACCCCAGGGGCCGTCGCAGCCACGGCCTTCACGGATCTCGATCATGATGGAGCGGGCCACCACGTCGCGACCGGCCAAGTCCTTGGCGTTCGGCGCATAACGCTCCATGAAGCGCTCGCCATCTTTATTGAGCAGATAGCCACCTTCACCACGGCAGCCTTCGGTTACCAGCACCCCGGCCCCGGCGATGCCGGTCGGGTGGAACTGCCACATCTCCATGTCCTGCACGCCTACGCCGGCACGCAGCGCCATGCCGACGCCGTCACCTGTGTTGATGTGGGCATTGGTGGTGGACTGGTAGATACGACCGGCACCGCCAGTCGCCAGCACGGTGGCCTTGGCCTTGAAGTAGACCACTTCACCGCTCTCCATATCGATGGCGGTACAACCCACCACGTGGCCATCCTGGTTTTTCACCAGATCCAGCGCATACCACTCGGAGAAGACGGTGGTCTTGTTCTTGACGTTCTGCTGATAGAGGGTGTGCAGCAGGGCGTGACCGGTACGGTCGGCGGCCGCTGCGGTACGAGCAGCCTGCTCGCCACCGAAATTCTTGGACTGACCACCAAACGGACGCTGGTAGACAGACCCGTTATCGAAACGGGAGAAGGGCAGCCCCATGTTCTCCAGCTCATAGATAGCCTCGGGACCGGTTTTGCACATGTACTCGATGGCTTCCTGATCACCGATGTAATCGGAGCCTTTTACCGTGTCATACATATGCCACTGCCAGTTGTCGTCGTGGGCATTGCCCAGCGCAACCGTGATGCCGCCCTGGGCGGAGACAGTGTGAGAACGGGTTGGAAAAACCTTGGACAACAGAGCGCAGCTCTTGCCGGACTGGGCAATCTGCAGCGCGGCGCGCATACCGGCACCACCGGCACCAATCACCACCGCATCAAATTCACGAGTTGGAATAGTCACCTTACACACCCCACAGCACGACGAAACCCGTCATCAGATAGACAAACAGCACCACGACCAGGGCAAATTGCAGCGCCCCGCGCAGCCCTACCGGCTTGATATAGTCAGTCAGCACCTGCCACAGACCAATCCAGGCATGGATCAGTACGCAGAGCAGGGTCAACAGGGTGAATACCTTGGTGAATGTTTTGGCGAAGAAGCCTGCCCACACCTCGTAGGTGATGTCGTTGAACGCGACAAAGCCCACCAGATAGAGGACATAACAGGTCATGATGAGGGCGGTGGCGCGGATCAGGATGTAATCGTGAACGCCGCTGCGCCCGAAGGTTGCAGAATTGGTTACCATACAAGCACTCCCGCCAATACAGCCAGGATCGCGGTGATCACGAAGGCCACGCGGGCGCTCTGATTGCCGGATTCCAGCTCTTCCCAATAGCCCATATCCATGACCAGATGACGCAAGCCGCCCACAATGTGGTATGCCAGCGCAGTCAGGATCCCCCACAGCACGAGTTTGACCAGGAAGTTGTCCATGATGGCAACCACGGTTGCAAACCCTTCGGGAGAGGCGAGTGAAGTACCAAGCATCCACAGCAAGATGCCCAGTGCAACAAAGGTAATGACCCCTGAAACACGGTGCAGGATGGATGCAATGGCAGTGACAGGAAAGCTGATCGTCTGTAGGTCGAGGTTGACCGGTCTCTGTTTGTTTTTCACGCTTGCCCACTCAGCTCCATTGAGCACGTTAGTTATTGTTTTAACTCACACTTGAGGGCACGGAATGGTGATTGTTGGTTTTTTGTTACCAAAACACTCTGAAAAAGCCAAAACGCGAGTTTTCGGTTTCACATCAGGCTTTGCCAAAGCGTTTCAAACACCCGCAGCCATGACCCACGTGGCGCAGTATATCGGCGGCCTTAACCGAAGACAATCAATTAGCTACAAAGAAAACACAAAACCGCAAACTCGATCGCATATTTAATTTAACATTTCATTAATGCCATTAATGGGGTTCCAGCAAAATTGACATTGATAAGGAACTCTGTTTCAAATAAGGCGCTCCAGCCACTTCGGTATGGGTAACAACCTTTGCCAGCGTCATAAAAGTCGTAATAGAGTAGGACTGGAACCAAATTATAAAGAGCAAAGGAGACGTGCTATGGCTGATAAGATAGCCACCCTACACCTGCCCGGAAAAGATCCGGTCGAACTGCCGATCCTCTCCGGCACCATCGGCCCGGATGTCATCGATGTCAGAAAATTGGGATCACAGGGGTATTTCACCTTTGACCCCGGTTTTATGGCCACCGGTTCTTGCAAATCTGCCATTACCTACATCGACGGGGATCAGGGTGTCTTGCTGCACCGTGGTTACCCCATCGCCCAGTTGGCCACCCAGGCCACCTATCTGGAAGTCTGCTATATCCTGCTGTACGGCGAAGCGCCGACCAAGGCCCAATATGCCGAATTCGAACGCCTGGTCACCCGCCACACCATGGTGCACGAGCAGATCGCCTTCTTCTTCCGCGGCTTCCGTCGCGACTCCCACCCCATGGCCATCATGTGCGGTGTAGTCAGCGCCCTCTCCGCCTTCTATCACGATGCCCTCGACATCAATAACGAGCAGCATCGCGAGATCTGTGCCTTCCGTCTGCTCTCCAAGATGCCGACTCTGGCCGCCATGTGTTACAAGTACTCCATCGGCCAGCCGTTCATGCAGCCGCGTAACGCCCTCTCCTATGCCGGTAACTTCCTGCACATGATGTTTGGCGTGCCGACCGAAGAGTACAAGGTCAACCCCATCGTTGAACGTGCCATGGATCGTATCTTTACCCTCCATGCGGATCACGAGCAGAACGCCTCCACCTCCACCGTTCGTCTGGCTGGATCCTCCGGTGCCAACCCGTTCGCCTGTATCGCCGCGGGGATCGCCTCCCTGTGGGGACCGGCCCACGGTGGTGCCAACGAAGCCTGCCTGCGCATGCTGGAAGAGATCGGCTCGGTGGATCGCATCCCCGAGTACATCGCCAAGGCCAAGGACAAGAATGATCCGTTCCGTCTGATGGGCTTCGGCCACCGTGTCTACAAAAATCACGACCCTCGTGCCACTGTGATGCGCGAAACCTGCCACGAAGTACTGACCGAGCTGCAGATCAAGGATCCGCTGCTGGACGTGGCCATGGAGCTGGAGCGTATTGCGCTCTCCGACCCCTACTTCGTCGAGAAGAAACTCTACCCGAACGTGGACTTCTACTCCGGCATCATCATGAAGGCGATCGGCATCCCGATGAGCATGTTCACCGTGATCTTCGCCATCTCCCGCACTATCGGCTGGATTGCCCACTGGAACGAGTTCCACTCAGACCCGGACAGCAAGATTGGTCGCCCACGCCAGCTCTACGTGGGCCACCCGCTGCGCGAGTTCACTCCACTCGAGCAGCGCTAACCACTGCGCTGATATGGTTTGTTACAAAGGCGGTCATTGACCGCCTTTTTGTTTGCCGCTCTAATGCCCCCTTTTTGTTTGCCGCTCTAATGCCCCCTTTCGCGTTAAGGAGCCCATTATGAAACCACTGTTTATCAGCGCAGCCTTGCTGCTGACCGCCTGCCAGAGCGCCCCCGTATCGTCACAGGGGGAGACCCTCTATATCAACAGCCAGCTGGTCGATTGCGTCGGAGTTGGCCCAATGCAGTGCATGCAGGTTCGCAGTGATGAGCAGCAGCCCTGGACGCTGTTCTACCAAAATATTGAAGGTTTCCAGTTCGAGCCTGGCTATCGCTACCAGCTCACTGTCAGCAAGGAGCAGCTCACCGATGTGCCGGCCGATGCCCCCTCCGTGCGCTATCAGCTGATCAAGGTGGTGAACAAGGTCGCCAGCAAGTAACAAACACGATCAAAAAACGGGGGATGGCTGATGCCATCCACCGTTGGTTTATGGGTACTGCGCCTCATCAGGCACGATCAGGTCGGCGCCAGCGCCATATGTAGCAGCGGATAGGGCTTGCCCTGACCATCCAGCGGCGAACGACCCGTCACGGTGAATCTCATCTTCAGATAGAAGCCCACCGCCTGTTCGTTCTGCTCGTTGACGTCAACCTGCGTCGCGCCGCCCTGCGTGATGGCATGGGCCACCAGCAAACGCCCCACACCACTGCCGCGCGCTTCGGGGGCCACAAACAGCATCTCCAGCTTGCCCTCGTGCACTCCGCTCAAACCCGCAATGAGCCCCTCTTCTGTGCGGGCACAGTGCAGTGTCACCGCATCGAAGTAGTGCTCCAGAATAAGCGGTTTAAGCGCGAGGATCTCGGCCTCGGGCAGGAAGTGGTGGGTCGCCCGAACAGAGGCCTCCCACAGATCGATCAGGGCCGGATAATCGGCCCGGGATACCGGAACAATCGTCATGAAATGACTCGATATGATAACCAGCGGGAAGAGACACCTTCCCGCTGGCAACGGTGATTAGCGCGCCTGCACCGCTTGCAGCAGCACCGACATATCAGCACCAAAGTGGCGGCTGCGGATTGCTTCGCGAATATCCGCTTCGCTATAACGACTGCCCGGGTAGACCACCACGCAGGAGGTGTCGCCCGGTTTGAGGAAGTGGGTCTCGCCAAACGGGGTATAGCGAGTGGCACCGATACTGATGAGCGCATGGGGAGGATGTCCCGCCTGCGCCAGCAGCCCCTGAATGTGCTCCGCCGGCCCTTCATCCTGCTGATGATTGAACTTGTCGATGGCCCAGTCGAGCAGCTTGCCGTGGAAGTAGCTGTAGTCGATGGCGGCGCTGTCTACCCCGTAGGCGTGCAGCTCACCGTCCCGCTCCAGATAGCAGGCGATACGATAGTCATCGAGCTCGCAACCGGCGGCAAAACCGGAAAGCGGCAGCAGCTTGTCCGCCAGCCCCTTGCTCTCTTCGCCCCAGTTCTTCTTCTCGCTGATCTTCTTGGCGTTGGGACGACGGATGGAGCAGTCGTTATAGGCACCAAAGGCACGGGGATGGATCGCCACCACCTGCTTGCCGGCATACTCCAGCTCGCACCAGAGGGCCACTTCCGGCTCGATCTGCACCTTCTCGTCACCGCTGACCGCCGCTTCCGGCAGGAAGATCGCCTTGTCGCTCAACGGGAATACACCGAGCTGACCCGGATGGCCCGGCACAAAGAAGGGAAACAGCGCCTTGGGCGCCGTGGTGTCGCGCACGACTACCGCTACGAAGTCCGATGCTTCGCCCGCCTGCTCCAGATGACCGGCGAAATTGCCCGCGACCCCTAGTCCGATAAACTTGCTCTCTGCTGCTATCTGCATCTTGCTCACCTGCATCTTGCCCACGCAAGGTAGCAGGCCCGTCGCCCACTACCGCTAAAGTGGCAAGATTAAACCACAAGGACCCCGCCTTCGCCCAGTCCGGCCCTGTCGTGATGTGCGCCAGTCCGCTTTTTTAGGGACGAGAAGGCTGTGGCGAACCAGCCATTGCGCACTCATTCAGATACGCGGTCACCGCGCTGGAAACAGTGCGTTTCCGGCATCTCCCCTCTTTCTCCTTGGGACTCAACTTCATCTTTGTTAGGCTGCCTGCCACACAGGCTCACAGAGGGATCTTCTTGATGTCACAGGCGCACTTTCAGGGCCGCTTCGAAGTCGAGTTCAAATATCAGCTGACGGATCGCCCCGCCTTCCTCAAGGCACTGCTCGCCCTCAATCCGGAGATCATGCTGGAGGATAATCTGGAGCAGGATCGCTACTTCGACACCCCGGATGATGCCCTTGCCCAGGCTGGCAAAAGTCTGACGATCCGCACCATGCAGCCCTCCGGCATCCAGCTCTGGATCGTCAAGGGGCCCGAGAAGGATCGCTGCGAGGCGGTCAATATCAGCGATGCCGACAAGGCTGCCAACATGCTCCTCACCATGAACTACCGGCAGATACTCGTGATCACCAAAAGGCGCAGCATCTACTTCATTGGCCCGTTTCACGTCACCCTGGATCATCTGGCCGAGATCGGGGATTTTGCCGAGCTCGCCATCATGACCGATGACGAGGAACGCCTCCCGGCGTTTCGCCAGCAACTGCTCGCGCTGGCAGATCAGTTGGGACTTTCTCCCGATGCGCAGGAGCCTCGCTCCTACCGCACCCTGCACATGCAGGCAATACACACCACACAACCAGAGGATGCAACTCAATGATCGACAAACTCGCCTGGCTCACCTTTAAAGATCAGCAGCTGCTCTGCGCCCGCTCCCACGGCAAGGACATCTATTACATCCCAGGCGGCAAGCGGGAACCGGGCGAGAGCGACGAGGCGGCGCTGATCCGCGAGATTGAAGAGGAGCTGGCTGTCACCCTGCAACCCGATACCCTGCGCTTTGTCTGCGAGTTCAGCGCTCAGGCCGATGGCAAACCGGCAGGAGTCGAGGTGCGACTGCGCTGTTACACCGGCGAAGCGAGCGGCTCCCCGATCGCCTCGGCAGAAATTGCCGAGCTGCGCTGGCTCGACAGCTCTCACCTCGATGAGCTCTCCCCCGTCTCCCGCCTGCTGTTTACCTGGCTGGTTGAGCAGGGGCTGATCCGCTGACAAGCCGTACTCGCGGCGAGCATAAGTACCTCCCTCAAATTCACCAACGGTGGCAATCAGCCACATAACAGCGCAACGACAAGGATGCCAGATGAACATTGTGGAAGTTAAAAGCGCAGCGACCTACCAAAGCGCGCTCATCACCCTGCTGCAAGATTGTGTCGATAGCGGCGCCTCGGTCGGTTTTTTACCGCCGCTGACCATGGAGGAATCTGCACGCTACTGGCAAGGAGTTGAAGCGGATCTGGCGGCAGGTCACCGAAAGCTGTGGCTTGCCCTTGAGCAACAACAGATTGTGGGAGCGATTCAGCTCGCGCTCTGTGGCAAGGCCAACGGTCGCCACCGGGCCGAGGTGGAAAAATTGATGGTACTGCAAACGGCGAGAGGCAAAGGTGTCGGTCGTGCGCTGATGCTGGCAATGGAACAAGGCGCCCATGCCGCGGGCCGTTCGCTGCTGGTGCTGGATACTCGCGCCGGTGATGTGGCCTCCCACCTCTATCGTCAACTCGGCTATCTGGAGGCGGGCCAGATCCCAAGCTTTGCACGCAACGCCGATGGCTCTCTTACTGCGACCGTCATCTTCTACAAACCGCTCTGACCATCCCCTATCCCTTATCCAAATACAGCAGGGCCGCACCAAGCGGCCCTGCTTGTTGCCAGCGTGACTGTTTGTTGCAGCAATATGGCTTGCGACGGATTGCCACGATAGAGCCATTGCTCCTGTATGCCTCAACACCGCCAATCGTTCGCCCCAAAATACAACCAAACAAACAGAAAGATTAATTAATGATTAAAACGCCCCCCTTTTCTTCTTCATCTATTGCTTCATCAGGCGTATCGTGAGAGACCCATTTGATAATCAAATCTATGTTGTTCACTGCCTTGAGGAATAATGGATGCCCACTTTGCCCCGTACAGTTACCTCCCCCAAAAAGTTCATCATCGGTCAACACCTTCTTCCGCAACTCCATGAGCACGTTAAAGATTTTGGTGACTATGCGTTGCTCATCAGCGATGAGTTCATTCTGGAGCGGGTACGGGAAGAAGCTTTGGCGGGGCTCCTGCAGGCAGGCCTCAGGGGAGTGGTCGACAAGTTTCGCTATGAATGCACCGAACAGGAGATCCACCGCCTGACCCACCTTGCAGAGCAATATGGTGCGAACGTGATTGTCGGGATCGGCGGCGGCAAGACGCTGGATGTCGCCAAGGCCGTGGCCTTCTATCTGCGCCGTCCGGTTGTGCTATTCCCGACGATTGCCTCCACAGATGCCCCTTGCACAGCACTGGCGGTGATCTACAACCAGGCGGGGGAATTTGAGCGCTATCTGTTCCTGCCGCAAAATCCGGACGTGGTGCTGGCTGACACAGCCATCATTGCCGCCGCCCCTCCCCGCTTCTTTTCCGCAGGCGTTGGCGATGCCCTGGCCACCTATTTCGAGGCGCGCGCCTGCTATCGGTCAGACGGACTCAATCTGGTCGGGAAGCGTCCTTCACGCACTGGCCTTGGTCTGGCACAGCTCTGTTACGAGCTGCTTGGTGAGAACATCGAGCTGGCCATGGATGCGATACGCCACCATGTCTCGACTCCGGCGCTGGAGCAGGTTATCGAGGCCACCATCTACCTCAGCGGGGTCGGCGCAGAAGCCGGTGGACTGGCCGCCGCTCATGCCGTCAACAACGGCATGTCACTGATCCCGGAGCTCCATCGTGCCCAGCATGGCGAGAAAGTAGTCTTCGGCTTGCTGACCCAACTTGTGCTTGAGCGCGCCCCGCAACATGAACTTGATGAGGTGTTTCGCATCATAGACTGTGCGGGTCTGCCCATGACGCTGCAAGAGCTGGGGCTCACCCACTTTGATGACAGCGAGTGGCGCAAGGTGGCGCAGCTGGCCTGCGATCCCCTCGATACCATGGGCAACATGCCGATGACAGTGAGTGAACAGGATGTCTACGCCGCCATGGTAGCGGCCAATGCCATGGCTGAGCGTTATCGCCTCCGCCATCCCCGCATCTGATTGCTTGCCGCACTAAATAGGCAAACAGTAAAAAGGCTTGCCCATTGGCAAGCCTTTTTCATCTGCATCCCACCCCCCTTGTCGGGATAGACGAAAGTCCGCGTTGACTCAGGGGAGTTTCACCGCTCGCACTGCAACCTCTGGCAGGGCGAAGGCATCTTGCGCGGCGATGAGTTGCAGCTCGTAAGCCTGCTGGCGCCAGGTCTCCTGCAGCACCGCATCCACCGAGGCGTTGGTGCGCTCGAACGCGCTGACCGCATCGTGACCGGCCAGCAAATTCGCCAGCATCAGGGCGCTGATAAGATCGCCCACCCCCACCGGCTGGCGGGCAAAGTCATAGAGCGGACGGGCAATCAAGTAATCCCCTTGCGGGGTGGCCAGCAGCATCTCGAAGCGGCTGGAGTCCTGCGCCGCACGACCGAGATGCTTGACCAGCACCAGCTTGACGCCGCGGGCCAGCAGCTGATGGGCAGCCGCGCGAGTCTGATCCAGATCAGCCAGATGGGTATCACAGAGGGTCTCCAGCTCCAGCAGGTTGGGGGCCATCATGTCGGCCACCGGCAACGCCTGCTCGGTCAGGAAACGGGTGACGCCGGGGGCAACGATGCACCCCTTCTCCGGGTGACCCATCACGGGGTCGCAGAAGTAGATGGCATCGGGGTTGGCCGCCTTGACGGCGTTGACCACGGTCAGGATCTCGTCCCCCTGCTCGGCGGAGCCAAGGTAACCGCTCAGCACGGCGTCACACTGGCTCAACACCTCGATATTGCCCAATCCTTTCACCAGCGCACTGATATGACCCGCCGGCATCGCCATTCCCTGCCACCCCTGGGCATATTGGGTGTGGTTGGAAAACTGCACCGTGTTGATGGGCCATACATCCATGCCGAGGCGGCGCATGGGGAAGACGGCCGCGCTGTTGCCGGCACAACCAAAGACCACGTGGGACTGAATAGAGAGAACGGATTTCATCGGGAATACCACAGCAAAGGATCAGCAAGGTGGGCAATATATCGGATGAAGATAACGATGCGCCACCTTGGCGCGGGATGAACAGGCAATTTCCTGACTAAAGACAGGTTTTTTACGCCATTTGGCCCACGTCGACAGGATGAGCGGCGCCATGATGCGCCGCGTCCGTCCGTCACATCCCGTTGTGTTCAACAGCATGACGGGCAAAGTGATAGACCCATCCCTCATCACACGGCATGTCACCGGGTGGCGAAATCAGCTCAGGTAATACCGTCACCTTGCCACCAGCGGCATATTGCAGCGCCATCAGGGCGCAGAGCGCCGCATCGTAGCGATCCGTGCCGACCAGCACATCCGCAGGCAGCTGCGCCGCCAGCTCGGGCCGTGCCGGGGCGGCCTTACCGCCCACTTTGGCCAATGCCGGATAGACCTCCAGCACGGCACGACTGGCCTTCGGGGCAACGGTCGGCACCAGTTGCAGATCCGAGAGCCGCGGCAGCATGGAGAGCGCCAGGGTCGCATTGTTACCGAGCCGGTCGAAGGTAGCCGACAACGGCTTCTTGCCGTACTGCTGATACAGCCAGCGCTCGCAGTCGCGGTAAGCGTAGGGGTTGTCTATCTCCCGCTCGGGAGCGGCGCAGCTATGTGGCTGGCCGTTGAGCAGATCCCGCAAGGCGCGGGGAAAGGCGAGCGGCGCATCGATACCGAGTGCCAGTTGCGGGCAGGCTTCTACCTGCGCCAACGTGGCCTCATTTTGCAGGGCCGGACGCAGCAGGGCGGCCAGATCCGGCGCCACCCGCGAGCTCAGGCGAAACAGCGGCGACACCGCGAGCCAGTGCAGGCGGTTGGATTCGGCCTGCCAGCCCACCACGGCCACCACCTGGGCACTGCCCTGCCAGCCACGCACATCCCAGCCGATCCCGATTGCACTCATCTGCCCTGCCGTCATCAATTACCTCTGTTCGCCTGTCACAAGTAGCAAGAGGCACAGGGTAATCAGCAGATGCCTTTAACGCAAAGCGAACTGCCTTGGTCAGAACGATTTCTGGAAGTTCACCAGCGGCAGAATGGGGAACACGCCGTTGGCGGCATAGTTGGCCAGCCCGATCTGCAAGCCGTCGAGGTGCTTGGTCGCATTGATAAAGCCAATCTGGAAAGTGGTACGCTCGGCATAGTTGACGAAGCCGACGTTGGCCAGCGCATTGCCCTTGGCGATATTGACCGCCCCCCAGTTAAGCCCCTGCACATTGTTGGTCAGGTTGACCAGCCCCAGATTGACGCCGGTATCCTGCCCTTCATGCCAGTTGATGGCATTGATGGCGACCCCGCCAAACTGGTGGCGCACCCGACCAGCACCCAGGAATACCCCGAGCTGCAGGCCGCTGAACTGATCCACATCGGAGAGGGCGAAGATCGGCAGATCAATGCCCTTCACCTGACCGGTCCGACCGTAGAGCAGCGAGGCGCGCGCCCCTTCCACCTGATGGGACGCGGGCAAATTGACCCCGGGCAGCGAGACCTGCACCGGAGTACTGGCCTGCGCGACACCGCACAGAGTCAGGGCGCTGCATGCCAGCAGCAGGCGGGAGAGTGTCATGGGAAGTTCCTTGGGCCATTGAGAGTGGCCCGATCCTAACAGTCAGGGGCGAGTGTGGGCACACCAGCAGGGACGAGGTGCGTCACGATACGTCACGGTTGGCCCTCTCACCTCTCCATCAGGTCTTGCGAAAGCGCCACCTTAAGGACAATCGGCCACTTTTTCGCAGCGAGTGGCCCCTCTTCCTTTCTTTGCCTGAGCGAACTGCCTAAAATAGTCGCCCTGCTGTATCCGGCATTCATCCATCTAGAGGATTTCCCATGGAGACGTTTCTGCTCGAAGGTCACCCCTTCGTTGCCTTGTGTGACCTTATCAAACATCAGGGGTGGGCCGATTGTGGCGGCGCCGCCAAAGCCCTCGTTGCCGAAGGGCTGGTCGAGGTGGACGGTCAGGTCGAGACCCGCAAGCGCTGCAAGATCGTGGCCGAACAGGTGGTCAACTTCAACGGCATGAAGGTCGTGGTGAAAGAGGGCGTCAGCCCGGAGATTGGCTAAACCCGTTTCGGGGGGCCACTCTCCGGCAACCCGCTAGCTGGCCTTGATCGACAGGGTCAGCACAAAACGCGCCATCGCCTCATCCCCGTTCAATGACGGACAGGTTGCCACCACCTGGATGGGGCGATTGATGCGCTGACCGCTTGCCAGCGATTCGTCGATCATGGCGTCAATCTCCTCCCCCGCTGCGCAGTCGAACTGCACATCCCCCTCCGGGCGTTTCAAAAACTCCCCCTGCACATCCTTGAAGGCAAAGTGCACCTTCTTGCGCCGCTGCCGCCCCTTCTCCATCACCAGCAGACCGCCTACCAGATCGGCGCCGGTCGCCAGCGCGCCAAAATACATGCTGCCCAGATGGTTGCGGGTACGCCAGCCAAGGGGAATGCGAATGCGCAGCGCCTTGGCGTTCATCTCTTCGATGATCGGGGCACAAAACCCGATGACGGGAATATAGCGCCAGGCAAACAGCCGGAGCGCCAGATTGGCTTTGAAGCGTTGCAAATCCATATGCGAACTGATCCGATGAGTTAATGTAAACAGCATGTTGCCCGTATATGCGCCATTCGACAAGCACAGGGATCACGGTTACGACCTTTTGCCCAATGCAAAAAAACAGAGGGACCGCATCGGTTCCCTCTTTTCGTTCATGTCGCCGTTACAGCAAATGTGCCACTCAGGCGCGCTTCTCTTCCAGCCAAGCCCCCTGACTCTGCATCTCGAACAGCTGGGCATAATGGCCGCCGAGGGCCATCAACTCACCATGGGTACCCCGCTCGTTCACCTGACCGCGGGAGAGCAGCAGGATCTCGTCCGCATCGACGATGGTCGAGAGGCGGTGGGCGATGGCGATGGTGGTGCGGCCACGACGGGCGGCAGAGATCGCCTGCGACAGCGCCAACTCGGTCTGGGAGTCCACGCTGGCCGTCGCTTCATCCAGAATGAGGATACGCGGATCTCCCACCAGTGCACGGGCAAAGGAGAGCAGTTGCCGCTGACCGGCGGAGAGGTTCTTGCCACCCTCCTCCATCAGGGTGTTGATCCCCTGTGGCAAGCTGCGCACAAAGTCGGCCAACTGCACCTCGCTCAACGCCTGCCAGAGCCGCGCTTCGTCTATTCCGGCGCGGCCGAGACGCAGGTTCTCCGCCAGGGTGCCGACAAAGATAAAAGGATCCTGCTGCACCAGCCCGATGCTGCGGCGCACCGCCGCCAGCGACAGGGTATCCAGTGCGTGATCATCGAAGCGGATCTGCCCCTGATCCAGCGGATAGAAGCCCATCAGCAGGCTGATAATGGTGGACTTGCCGCTGCCGGTATGGCCCACCAGCGCCAGCATCTGGCCCGGTTTTGCGGCAAAGCTGACCTCCCGCAGCACCTGCTGCTCACCATCGTAGGAGAAGCTCACCCGCTCGAAACTGACCCGCCCTTCCAGCGGGCGCAGCTCGCCCTCGGTGCTCTCGCGGGTTTCATCGAGCAGGGCAAAGACCCGCTCCCCCGCCACCATCGCCTGCTGCAGCTGGTTGAGCTGGTTGGTCATCTCGATGAGCGGCTCGATCATCCGCCCCAGATAGCTGATAAAGGCGTAGAGCACCCCTACCTGAATAGCACCCGCGTGGCTCCCCCCCTCATGGGCAAACAGCGCCAACAGGCCGATCAGCACCATCATGTAGAAGAGATCGATGAGCGGACGCAGCAAAATGCCGTTGATCTTGAGGCTCTTGATCCGTGCCGACCAGTGTTGCTGGTTCACCTCGGCAAAGGCGTTGGCAAAGTGGCGCTCCTGCACCATCGCCTGGATCACCGGCATCCCCTGCAGCGACTCGTTGAGGCGGCTGTTGATGTCGGAGAGCAGACTGCGGGTCGCTCGCACCACCGGCACGCTCAGTTTCTGGTAGAGCCACATCACCCCACCCACTGCGGGCAGCAGCAGGGAGCAGACCAGCATCAGCCGCAGATCCAGCAGCGCCATCGAGATGAGGATGCCGCACAAGAGCACCACTTTTTGCACCAGTAAGCCGATCACCTGCACATAGAGGTTCATGATCGCCTCGGTGTCGTTGGTGATGCGGGAAATCAGCGAGCCGGAGCGATGCTTGTCAAAGTAGCGGGCCGGCAACCGGATAGCGGTGGCAAACACCTGCTCGCGCAGGGTTTGCACCACCGCCTGGGCGATACGGTTAAAGCGCAGGGATTGCAAATAGAAGCCCGCCGCCGAGAGCACCTGCAAGCCCAGATAGCCCGCAGCAATCAGGGCTATGGTGGGCAGCACGATATTGCGAGGCGCCAGATAGTCATCGATAAAGAGCTTGATCAGCAGCGGTCCGGCCACTTCGGCGCCGGTGGCGAGCAGCAGGCAAATCCCCGCCTGAATAAGCCAGCGAGGATACTGGGCGCAGTAAGCGAGCAGTCGTTTAATGGTCGGATTCACAGGCTCTCCTCCACCGCTTCTTCGAGACGCTGATAACGCACCATATCTGCATACCAGCCATTGTGCGCCATCAGGGCACCGTGATGACCCCGCTCGCTAACGGTCCCCTGCTCCAGCACCAGGATCTCGTCGGCCTGCTCCACCGCCGTCATGCGATGACTGACCAGGATCAGGGTGCGACGATGGGCTTTGAGAGCGTGCAGAATTTGCTGCTCGGTGTGGGCATCTACCGCCGAGAGCGCATCATCGAGCACCAGAATGGGCGCATCCAGCAGCAGGGCGCGGGCAATGGCCAGCCGCTGTTTCTGGCCGCCGGAGAGGGTCACCCCTTTCTCCCCCACCTCGGTCTCATAGCCCTTGGGGAAACGCACAATATCATCGTGGACACAGGCAATGCGCGCCACCCGTTCGACCTCCTCGCGGCTCGCATCGGGTTTGCCGAGGGCAATATTGGCGGCGATAGTGGTGGAAAACAGGAATGGCTCCTGCGGCACATAGGCAAACTGGCTGCGCAGTGTGGCGAGCGGCAACTGGTCAATCGGTACGCCCCCCATGGCTATCGAACCGTGAGTCGGATTGGCAAGGCGCATCAACAGCTTGAGCAGGGAGCTCTTGCCTGCCCCGGTGCGCCCCACCACCCCAAGCATCCCCCCTTGCTTGAGGGTAACGTCGATATCCGCAAGCAGGGTGCGCTGCTCAAGTTGATAGCTCACCCCTTTGATCTGCAAAGGAAAGGCAGAGGTAAACGCGGCCGGCTGGGCGGGCTCTTCGATATCGCTGCGCTCCCCCAGCAGGCTTTCGATACGGGAGTAGGCGGCGCTGCCCCGCTCGATGATGTTGAACAGCCAGGCGATGGCAAACATCGGCCAGATCAGCTGGCCGAGGTACATGGTGAAGCTGGTGAGCTCACCCAGGGTCAACTCACCCTGCAGCACCAGCACACTGCCCCCCGCCACCGCGAGGAAGTAGGAGCAACCGATACAGAGATAGATGACCGGATCGAACTTGGCATCGATGCGGGCCACCGCCATATTGCGCTCCCCCGCCTGTTTGGTCAGCTCGGCAAAGCCCTCATCTTCCAGCGATTCAACCGCATAGGATTTCAGCACCCGCACGCCGGAAAGGGCCTCCTGGGTCTTGTTGTTGAGCCTGGAGAAGGCCCCTTGCGCCGCCTTGAACTGGGTGTAGATCTGGGTGCCGAAGCGATTCATGAAATAGGCCATCACCGGCAGCGGCAGCAAGGAGACCAGCGTCAACTGCCAGGAGTACTGGCTGCACATGATGGAGAGCACCAATACCCCGACCATGATGGAGTCCACCAGAGTCAGCACCCCTTCGCCAGCGGTCATCTCCACAGCCTGAATGTCATTGGTGGCATGGGCCATCAAATCGCCAGTACGGTGGCGCTGATAAAAATCGGGGCTCATCCGGGTGAAATGGCTGAAAAGGCGATTGCGCAACACATAGGCCAGACGGTAAGAGGCACCAAACAGCATCACCCGCCAGACGTAGCGCAGCAGATAAATCAGCACACCCAGACCAAACAGCCCCGCCAGATAGCGCATCAGGGTACCATTGTCGAGACCACCCTTGGTGATGTCATCCACCACCCAGCCCACCACTTTGGGCGGAATCACGGTCAACAGGGCCACCATCAGCAGCAGGGAGATGGCGGCCAGATAACGGGGCCACTGCTCCTTGAAAAACCAGCTCAATCGTAAAAATACGCTCACACCACCAACCTTTAGCGCTCTCTGCCCGTGACCGCTCCAAGGAGCGGCCATCAGAGAAGCCACGCAGAAATAGAAGAATGAAAACAATCGCCTCCGGCTGGAGGCGATTCGAACGAAAGCTCATCATATCCCGAACCGGGATGGTTGAGAATAATTACTATTTAATTCACTGTGACATGCGATCATCCCCTGATGAATAGGGATTATACGAATTTTCATGCTGCTCACCGGTCAACAGGAAGTGTGGCACCTCTTCCCGGGTCTGGCTGAACACCTGTTGCAACTGCTCCAGATCTGTCTCGCTCAGCACCTCGTTTTGCCGCAGGCGCCACTCCAGCTCGCCAGCCACCAATTGCAGACGGGACGCCGAGATATTGGCAGACACTCCCCTGAGGGTGTGCAGTAGCTTGCTGGCCACCTCGGGCTGCTGACGGCGCAGGGCGGAGCGGATCTCCCACAGATCGTCCTTGTGCTCCGACATGAACAGCTTGAACAGGATCTGCAATGCCTCCTTATCCTGCTCCAGCCGCTTGAGGGCATCCTGCAGATCGAGGATCCCGATCATATCCGGCGGTTTCACCTCCATGATCCCCGCCTGCTCCACCCCTTGCGGCTTTACCCACTGCAGCAGGTTGTTGTAGAGATCCAGCTTGCTCACCGGCTTGGTGACATAGCCATTCATCCCCACCCCCAGACAACGCTCCTTGTCACCGGGCATGGCACTGGCGGTGAGGGCAATGATGGGCACATCGTGTTTGTCGACCATCTTGCGGATCTGGCGGGTGGCATCGAGTCCGTCCAGCACCGGCATCTGCAAATCCATCAGGATCACGTCAAAAGGCTGCTCGGCGACCCGCTCCACCGCCTCCCGGCCATTGCTGACCACACACACCACCGCATCGACGCGCCGCAGATATTCGATGATGAGCTGCTGATTGACCCGGTTGTCTTCCGCCAACAGCACTCGGGTACCCTGCAACAGGGATTTGAAGTGTTGCTGATCCCCCTGTGCCTCGGCCTTGCGCAGGTTGAGCTCGTAGGAGCTGCCGTTGAGCAGTTCGTCCACCTTGGCCAGCAGGGCATTTTCAGTCATCGGTTTGGGCAGAAAATGGGTCAGCCCCATGCTATCCATCCGGGCGTGCAGCCCCTCTCTGGCCCAGGCGCTGATCATCAGGATGGGGATCCGCCGCCACTGGCTGTGCTGATACATCTCCAGCGCCAGATCGAGCCCATCCTCCTGACCCATGCGCCAGTCGAGGATCGCCAACCGCAGATTCGGTCCCTCTTCACGGAGCAGCTGACGGGCGCGGGAAAGGGAGTTGACCGGCAGCACTCGCACTCCCGCGCGAGTCAGAATGTCCCGGGCCAGATCCAGCACCAGTTCGTTGTCATCCATCACCATCACCAGCGGCTGGTTTTCGAAGAAGACTTTCCGTCCAGCGACGCCGTCGACCGCCTGCGCCATCGGAATATCAAACTTGAACAGAGAGCCGACGCCAGGCTTGCTCTCTACGGTGATCCGCCCCCCCATCAGCTCCACCAGACGCTGGGAGATATTGAGCCCAAGACCCGAGCCGCCATATTTGCGGGTATTGCCCGCCTCCAGCTGGGTAAACGCCTGAAACAGTTGGGTCTGCTTCTCTTCGGCAATGCCGATGCCGGTATCGCGCACACTGAAGCGGATCCGCATTGGGTGAGGATTGGCCAGCTCGATGCAGACTTCGACTTCACCGCGTTCGGTAAACTTGATGGCATTGTTCACCAGATTGACCAGCACTTGCCCCAATCGCAGGGGATCTCCACGCAAGAAGACCGGCACCTCCGGTGACTTGCGAATAACCACCTCCACGTGTTTGCGCTCCGCCAGATCGGCAAACATGCCCGCCAGCGAATCGAGCTGCTCGCTGAGATCGAAGTCGATCTCCTCCAACGTCAGCTTGCCGGACTCCACCTTGGTCAAATCAAGGATGTCGTTGATCAGCAGCAGCAGGGTATCGGATGAGGATTTGATCTTGCCCAGATAGTCCCGCTGTTGTTGATCCAATTCGGTCTGCAGTGCCAGCGAGCTAAAACCTATGATGGCATTCATGGGGGTGCGGATCTCGTGGCTCATGTTGGCCAGAAAATCGCTTTTGGCCTGAGCCAGCAAGCCGGTCTGGCGCGACAACTCGCTCAGCTTCTGGTTGCGGCGCCACAGGGTGAAGGCCACCAGCGCAAAGCAGATCAAGGCCCCGCACAGCACCATCAGATAGAAGCGGTTCATCAAAGAGGAGGCGCGCTCCAGCTTGTCGAGTTTCCAGCGCACCAGACTCTCGATCACATGCATGTCGATGAGCTGGTAACGCAAGGTGTGATAGGCAATCACCTGCTGGCTCATCTCCTTGCTCAGGCGGATCAGGGTAGCGATCTCCGGCAAGTTGCCATAACGGGATTGCAACTGCTGTTGCAGCTGATCCAGCGTAGTCTGTTCACGTTTGTCCCAACTGCGCTGTAAATAGCTACTCAGTTGCGCCAGCTCCTCCAGGTCGCGATGAAGCGCACTGTCTGACGGGCTTATCCCCCGCACCTTTTTAATCTGGGCCTGCAGGGGCGCATTGAGATACTCGATAGCCATCTCAATGGCATGAAGCCTGGCCAGCGCCATCAGATAGGTGTCCATGTCCTCAAGCAGTGCCTGGGAGAGATCGTCTTGCACCAGCTCGGGATCGCTTCTGACTTCCCGTACAAAACCGTCAAGGGTGATGGATAACTGGTTCAGGCGCTGCTGGACATTGCTGTCATTGGCCTGCTCCCGCCCAAGCAGATAGAGGGTATCGGCGTTAATCCGGTTCAGCACCACCTCGGCCGCTTCGTTCAGGTTGTGGGCCTGCTGTTGCTGACGGAGCGACTGCCAGCAGTAGCCCGAAAAGGCAAGCAGCAGGGCAACAATCAGCCCTGGCACAGCACGGTTTTTCCGTGATCCTTTATTCATCCCGTCTCGACTCTCATCTGGTGGTCGCTGAATTATCCGGTCAGGCAATGAACCCTGGGGGAATTATCCACTCCCGCTGGGCACTGTGTTACCGTTATTGCTCTGATATTTCGCTATTGTTTCGCGATTGCTTCATTCTGGCTTCTCATCATATCCCCGGCCAGAGCTGATTTAGAAGGAACCAATTATGTCATTTATCACTACTTATTGTAGCCACTGCTTTACCAGGAACCGCCTGCCCGTTACCCATATCGATACATCTGCCAAATGCGGGCGCTGCAAAGCCCTCCTGTTCAGCCAGACCCCTTGCCTCGGGAATGCGGATAACTTCGATACCCTGATCAACTCAGATATCCCGGTCGTGGTCGATTTCTGGGCCAGCTGGTGCGGCCCCTGCCAGCAGTTTGCTCCGGTATTTCATGAGGTTGCCCATGAACTCGAACCACGGATGCGCTTTGTCAAAGTCGATACCGAGCAGCAGAGCACCATTGCCGCCCGTTACGCCATTCGCAGCATCCCCACCCTGATGGTCTTCAAACAGGGCAAACTGGTGAACCAGATAAATGGCTCCTTGCCCAAGAACATGTTCAAGCAGTGGCTGGAACAGTTCATGGATGTTTGATTTATATTTCGCACATGTTTTATTTATGTGTTCATTTCCTCATTTTTATCAATGAGTATGTGAGTAGAGGCTGATTTTCAACATGTGAGTCTGTTTCAAACAAGTGAATGGATGTAATCTCGGCAACACAAAAACAACCATAAATTAACCGAGAGAACATTATGCACACATCAGCTGTACCCTCTGCTCCATCTCGCTGGCTGGACATCAAATCAGGGATCGTCATCCTGGATGTCTTGCTACTTTGTGCCATGCTCGCCTGGCTCCCGTTTGACCCCATGGTCAACAAGGGGCTGGGCATTCTGGTCTTTATTGCCATCCTCTGGCTGACCGAAGCGCTGCACGTCACCATCACCGCGCTGCTGGTACCCCTGCTGGCTACCGTGCTCGGGGTGTTTGACATGAGCAAATCCCTCACCGATTTTGCCAACCCGATCCTGTTCCTCTTTTTTGGCGGTTTCGCCCTCGCGGCAGCCCTCTCAAAACAGGGACTGGATACCCTGATGGCAGGCAAGGTGATGCACCTGGCCAATGGTCATCTGGGTTGGGGCGTCATCCTGCTCTTTACCATCACAGCCGCCATGTCGATGTGGATCAGCAACACCGCTACCACCGCCATGATGCTGCCACTGGCGATCGGTATGCTGGCACGCCTCGATAGCAAAAAAGAGCGCGCCACCTTCGTCTTCGTATTGCTGGGGATCGCCTACAGCGCCAGTATCGGTGGCATCGGCACCCTAGTGGGTAGCCCACCCAACGCCATCGCAGCCGCCCAGATGGGGATTGGCTTCACTGACTGGATGAAATTCGGTGTTCCAGTAGTGCTGATCCTGATGCCCTGCGGCATTGCCCTGCTCTATCTGGTAACCCGCCCGCGTCTCAGCCACCGCGTCGAGATCCAGGATGTCACCATCAACTGGACACGCGAGCGTAAAGTGACGCTGGCAATCTTCCTGACCACCGTTGTGCTCTGGATCGGCTCACAACCCATCTCCAACGCCTTTGGCGGTATTCCGCAACTCGACACCCTGATTGCCATGGGCGCCATCGTAGCCATCGTGGTCAGCCGTGTCGCCAGCTGGGATGACGTCAACCAGAACACCGACTGGGGCGTGCTGATGCTGTTTGGCGGCGGTCTGACCCTGAGCGCCATTCTCAAGGCCACTGGTACCAGCCCCTTCCTGGCCAGCCATCTGTCGGCCGTGCTCTCCAACGCCAACATTTTTGTCGTGTTGCTTATGCTGGCCGCCTTCGTGGTGTTCCTGACCGAGCTGGTCTCCAACACCGCCACCGCCGCACTGTTGGTTCCCCTGTTTGCCGGTGTCGCCGAGGCACTGGGTGTATCACCTGTGGTGATGTCTGTGTTAATCGCTATCGGTGCCTCCTGTGCCTTTATGCTGCCAGTCGCCACGCCGCCCAATGCCATCGTCTTTGCCAGTGGCCACATCCGCCAGAGGGAGATGATGAAAGCCGGTATGGCTCTGAACGTGGTCTTTACCGTGTTGCTCGCCCTGCTGGCCTACTTCGTTGGCGATATCCTCTGATCCACCTCCCCCCCAATAAACAAAAACCCCCGCATTGCGGGGGTTTTCTCATTTATGAATCCGATTAGCCGATGTTGCAGGCCTTCAGATCCCAGATCCGATCCACATAGTCCTGAATAGAGCGGTCGGAGTTGAACTTGCCCATGGTGGCCGAGTTGATGATGGCCTTCTTCGCCCACAGTGCCGGATCCCGATACCAGGTATCGATCAGCTTGTGTGCATCCGAGTAGGACTGGAAGTCCGCCAGGGTCAGGTAAGGGTCTCCCCCTTCCAGCAAGGAGCGCTTGATGGAAGCCAGCTCACCCGGACGACCAGGCGTAAAGTAGTCGGTATCAAACCAGTCCAGCACGGCTTTGAGCTCGGAGTTGGCATAGTAGAAGTCGTACGGGTTGTAACCACGCGCCTTCAGCGACTTCACTTCGTCCACGTTCAGACCGAAGATGGCACAGTTTTCGGCACCCGCCTCTTCAGCGATCTCGATGTTGGCCCCATCCAGCGTCCCGATGGTGATTGCACCGTTGAGTGCCATCTTCATGTTGCCGGTACCGGATGCTTCATAACCTGCAGTGGAGATCTGCTCGGAGACATCTGCTGCCGGGATCAGCTTCTCGGCCAGACTCACGCGATAGTTCGGCATGAACACCACTTTCAGCTTGCCCTGGATACGAGCATCGTTATTGACCCGATCCGCCAGCTTGTTGATGGCATAGATGATGTCTTTGGCCAGCTTGTAACCGGGCGCCGCTTTGGAGCCGAAGATAAACACGCGCGGATGCATGTCATAGTCCGGGTTGGCCAGCAGACGACGATAGAGTGCCATGATGTGAATGAGGTTCAGTTGCTGGCGCTTGTACTCATGCAGACGCTTGATCTGAACGTCAAAGATCGCCTCGGCACTGACATCGATACCGGTTTCGTCTTTGATGACCCTGACCAGCTTCTCTTTGTTGTGACGCTTGATGGTCATGAACTGCTGCTGGAACGCCTTGTCGTCGGCAAACTTCACCACGCCACGCAGTTTGTCCAGTTGCAGCGGCCACTCCTTGCCCACTACTTCGTTGTAGAGGCCAGCCAGTTCCGGGTTGCACGCCAGCAGCCAGCGACGCGGGGTCACCCCGTTGGTCACGTTGCACATTTTTTCCGGCCACAGCTCGGCATACTCGGGGAAGAGATCTTCCTTCACCAGCTTGGAGTGGATCTCGGCCACACCGTTCACTTTGGACGAACCAATCACGCACAGGTTGCCCATGCGAACCTTGCGCACATCTCCCTCTTCGATGATGGAGAGCTTGGCCTTGATAGCATCGTTGCCCGGCCACTTGGGCTCCACCAACTCGTTCAGGAAGCGGGCGTTGATCTCGTAAATCACCTCCAGATGGCGAGGCAGTACTTTCTCGAACAGGCTGACCGACCACTTCTCCAACGCTTCCGGCAGCAGGGTGTGGTTGGTGTAAGAGAAGACCTGATAGCAAATGGCCCAAGCGGCATCCCAGTTCAGATCTTCCTCGTCCACCAGCACCCGCATCAGTTCCGGGATGGCGACAGTAGGGTGAGTATCGTTAAGCTGAATGGCAATTTGCGCGGCAAAGTTGCTGAAGTCACTGCCATGGACTCGCTTGTAGCGGCGCATGATGTCCTTGATGGAGCAAGCACAGAAGAAGTACTGCTGGATCAGACGCAGCTCTTTACCTGCATCGGTCTCATCGTTCGGATACAGCACCTTGGATATGGTCTCGGCCTGGGCTTTTTCAGCTTGGGAGTCGATGTAACCACCTGCGTTGAACACGTCCCAATCGAAAAACTCGGAGGCGCGGGATTCCCACAAACGCAGGATGTTGACGGTATGACCGCCAAAACCGACCACCGGAATATCCCAAGGCACCCCTTTGATCTTGCGCCCGGCGTGCCATACCTTCTTCAGGCCACCATTGTCACCAAACACGGTCTCGACGTAGCCATAGAGCGGCACTTCTTGCACCGACTCGGGGCGGCAGATCTCCCAGGGGTTGCCATACTCACGCCAAGAGTCCGGACGCTCGATCTGGCGGCCATCCTGGATTTCCTGACGGAACAGACCGTGTTCGTAGTGGATACCGTAACCAACCGCCGGATAGTTCAGAGTGGCCAGCGAGTCGATAAAGCAGGCAGCCAGACGACCCAGGCCGCCGTTGCCAAGTGCCATGTCCGGCTCTTGTTCGCACAGGTCGGTCAGTTCCAGACCGAGTTCGCCCAGCGCCTCTTCGCAAGTCTTGTAGAGGGAGAGGTTGTGCAGGTTGTTGGAAGTCAATCGTCCCATCAGGAATTCAGCAGAGAGATAGTGAATCGCACGAGTATCTTTCTTGAAATGAGTCTGCTGAGTGCGGGTCAGGCGCTCGTACACCTGTTCATTGACAGCCGCAGCAGTGGCTTTCCACCACGCTTCGGGAGAGGCTTTCTGTTCGCTTGTTCCCAAGGTAGAACGCAGGTGACGCACGATACTCGCCTTGAGCTGATCTTTATCCAGTTGGAGATCCTGGTCTGTCTTCTTCTTGGTAGCCATAAACCATATTCCTTCGTTACAAATAAAATTGTTATCCCGCTTGCGGGACCGGCGCTGTTGTTATCTCAAAATATGTACCGGCGTGAGAATACTAACTAAAGCGGCAGAATTAAAAGTTAACGCAAGTCACACTTTAACCGATAAAAACAGCCTGAAAAGCTTGAAAACCCTTTCCTTTAATTGATCGCATAAAAACAAACATTCCCTTTATTATCATAAACTTAATGAAACAATAAAAATATTCTGGCATGAATAGGTTTTCAGAGATTGCCAAGCCTTGAAAATCCCTGAAAATAGGCAGCAAGACGGCACATTGAAACCGGTTTCAATGTGCCTGAAAAATTACCGTATAAATATGAAGCAATCATTGCACCCTTAAAGATGTGCTTTGAACTGATTGCTCAATGGATCGTAATGGTACCCAATCTGATCCAGACGTCCTGCCAACTGCTCTTCACTCATATCGTAATAGGCCAGCAACTCCTCCAACCCGTCACACTCAAGCCTTAGCTTCTCATTGATGATGCCCAGCAAGATGTTGGCATCAAGACGTTGCAAGGTACTGATATCCATGGCGGCACCTCCTGTAAATGACCTGTATAACCATGGGCGGTTACGCAAGGTTTGTCCATAGTACGAAAAACACCCAACTGGCTTTATATTAAATAGTGTTTAAAAACATAACCTTACTAACGACACATGCCAACATCATCACATTTTTCAGCAAAAACACCTTGTCACTGCCACAGGATAGAACTACTGTATGCGCATACAGCTTGGATATTCATACAGGAACTCCATATATGAACCAGCCCCTGCACTCACTGCCCTTTGCGATGAATCGTGTCATGAGCAAGCCCTGGCCAACCAGAACCGCCTGCAAAGCGGAGTTGGCTCATTATGGTGTGACTATCCAGTCTGATGATCAGTTTCTGAGCGAGCTGACAAAGCTTGGGGAGGCTCATACCGGCTGGATCTTGTTGATCGCCCCGCCGGGACGCCCCACAGTCAGCCGTCTGGAAGAGCGAGGTATCGATCCCAAGAGAGTGCTGGTGGTACATAGCCCCAAAATCAAGAACTGGCAGCAAACCCTGGAGCGCAGTCTGGGCAATGGTCACTGCGCCGCCGTATTTACCTGGCTGCCTGAGCAGATCGAGCTGGATCACGTCAAGCTGCAGCGACTGGGACAGCAATCTGGCGTACTCACCCGCTTCTTTGGCGCGAAACGGACTAACCTCGGCACACCTCTGCTGGCCTATGCAGAGCAAGATATTTATCTAAATCACTAAGTTAAAATTTGGCCCATTCTTGGGCATGGCTGCAACGACAAAGCCATTGCCATCATTACTCAGTAAAATCCCAGCAAAATAAAAAGCGCCTACATTGCTGCAGGCGCTTTTCATTGGCGGCCAAGCGGGCCATTGGGCCCACTTACGCTTTCACGCAAGATTACTCTTCGGGACAAGGAGCCAGTACTACCCGGCGGCGACCCATCACCACCGGACGCACCAGCAGCTGTGCCAGCAAGACACCCAGCAGGGTCAGACCGCCCCCGATCAGGTGATAGCTGGTCAACCGCTCACCCAGCAGGGTGATGGCAAGGCCAGCCGTCATCACCGGCAGCAGGTTCATAAAGATGGCGGTACGGTTGGCACCAAGCAGGGCGATACCCTGCATCCAGAGCCAGGGCGAGAGCGCCGAGGTAGGGATACCGGCATAGAGGATCAGCCACAGGGCCCGGCCATCCGGCCACTGGCCATCCATCAGCAAAAAGAAGGGGGTCAGGATCACCACACTGCAGATCACCTGACCGTAGAGCAGCGACCAGTTGTCGAGCCCCAGATCCCACTTCTTGAGCAGCACACTGTAAAGGGCGTAAGTTCCCGCCGAAATCAGCATATAGACAGAGCCGATATGAATGCCTTGGGTAAACAGCCGGGTCGGATCCCCCTGCCCCAGCAAGATAGACAAGCCAAGGATGGAAAGCAGCGCCCCCAGCACAGCGCCCCAGGTGGGCCGCTCGCGCAGCAGCCAGATGCTGAACAACACGGTCAGCAGCGGCGTCAGTCCCATCATCAACCCCATCTCGGTGGCTCCCAGGGTTTGCGCCGCGTAGTAACCAAAAGTCTGGTTGAGCACCATGCCCAGCGAGGCCAGCATGGCGATCTGCCAAAGGCCAGCGCGCAGGCGGGCACGCGCACGCCATACCCGACGGGCCAGAAACGGGCTTAATACCAGCGCAGCCACCACCCAGCGCGACCAGGCCAAGGCTGCAGGAGACAAAACACCAACCGCCAGTTTACTGACGATGCCATTGCCAGCCCAGATGGCAATGCAGGAGAAGGGAAACAGAAAGGCAAGGGGCATGAGAGGATCCAGACCGATGAGACAACAGCGGGCCAGTATAGGGGGCGATGGGAGAGAAACAAAGGTGTGGGCCTGAACAGCCACATGGTGAACGCCAGTCGCCAGAAACAAATATGCCCGCAAAAGTGCGGGCATATCAGTGCAGAAACAGGTTCAGAAGCGCATCACGCGGCATCCATGTGCAGTCTGGAGATCAGCTCGTTGACCTCGGTGACTGTCTGGCGGTGGGGAATATCCGCCGGATTCGGCATCAGCAACAAACCGGATTGGAAATCAAACCGCCCCCGACCATGGATGTAAATCCGACCTTTAAAGAAGGTTTTGACATGCTTTGCCACCATCAGTGGCAGGTACTTCTTGAACACTCTCATCGTTTGCAACCTCTTGCAGTTGTATCCGTATGACAGCAGCTTCTGCGAATTAATTCCGTAAAATATTTATAAAAATCCGGAAAACTCGCCCATCTCTTCCCAAAAAATTCAATCTATAACTTTTTATTAACTTTTAGCCTATTGTATGCGGCCCTTCGAGCCAGAGCAAGGCTCCTTTGCCATCAAGCCACTCGATACAGGCGATCCCCGAGGTGGCGAACATGGGTGCTCCTGCGGCCGGGCAGAGGCTTTGCACCAGATAACCCACCAGCGGCAGATGGCTGACCATCAGGATTTGGTCATGTTGCTGCGCCAAAGTGGTGAGGTAGCTGGTCACGAAAGCGGGATCACCGTAAGGGGTAATGTCGCCACTCTCTTCAACGGCTGCTGCGTCAGGTAATTCATTGCATATGGCTTGCCAGGTCTGGCGTGCCCGCAGATAGTTGCTGTGGATCACCCGATCCAGCGGGCCAATCAGCTGAGGCGCCAGCCAGCGGGCCATCTGGATAGACTCTTCAATACCCTGCTCGGTCAATGGACGCTGTTCATCTGTTTTCGCATTCATGCCAGCCTGGCCATGACGCATGATATAGATCTTCATTACAACCTCGCCCAACGGGCCTGTTTTGATAGCCGGGGGATCTTACCCCGCCACGGGTGTGGAAACAATTGCGCTACCTCTCAGAAAAGGGTTTGCCTGACGGGATAGCGGGGTCGATAATCATGTTTAAATTCAAATAAATCCAACGTGAGTCACACGCCAATGAGCCCATATGCCAGTCCCAATGACCATCGGCAATACCATTTTCTGGAGCTGGCCAACCGGCTCAGGGTCTTGTTGATTTGTGATCCCGACACAGACAAATCCGCCGCCTCGCTGGCGGTCAATACCGGCCATTTTGACGATCCCGCTGACCGGCAGGGAATGGCCCATTTTCTGGAGCACATGCTGTTTCTCGGCACCTGCACCTACCCCAAGCCAGGTGAGTACCAGCAATTTATGAGCCGTCATGGCGGCAGCAACAACGCCTGGACCGGTACCGAGTTCACCAACTTCTTCTTCGAGATCGACAACGGCTTCTTCGAAGCGGGGCTGGATCGCTTCTCCCAGTTCTTTATCTGCCCCACCTTTGATCCGGAGTGGGTGGACAAGGAGCGCAACGCGGTCGACTCCGAGTATCGCCTCAAGCTGCAGGATGACATGCGCCGCAGCTATCAGGTGCATAAAGAGACGGTCAACCCGGCGCACCCCTTCTCCAAGTTCTCGGTGGGCAACCTCGATACCCTGGCCGATCTGCCGGGACGGGATCTGCGCTCCGACCTTATCCGTTTTTACGAAAGCCACTACAGCGCGGATCGCATGGCGCTGGTGATGATCTCGCCGGAATCCATCGATACCCAGTTGCAGTGGTGCTGTCGCTACTTTGCTCCCATTTTGAATCGCAATTTGGGAACCCCGACCCTCACCATGCCGCTCTACCGGCTCGATGATCTCGGCGTGCGCATCCACATCAATCCGGTCAAGGAGACACGCAAGCTGTCGCTCTGCTTCCCCTTGCCCAATGTGGACGAGTTTTACGACAAAAAGCCCCTCACCTTCCTGAGCCATCTGATCGGTTATGAGGGGGATGGCAGCCTGCTCTCCTTGCTCAAGGCGAAAGGCTGGGTCAACCAGCTCTCGGCAGGTGGTGGCATCAGCGGCGCCAACTTCAAGGATTTTGGCGTCAACTTTGGCCTCACCCCTCTGGGCCTTGAACATGTGGACGACATCCTCGCCGCCCTGTTTGGCTATCTGAAACTGATTGGCCGCGAAGGGCTGCAGAGCTGGCGCTATGACGAAAAACGGACCGTGCTCGAATCGGCATTCCGTTTTCAGGAGCGCGGCCGCCCCCTCGATACGGTGTCAGGGCTGGTGCTCAACCTCTTTAGCTACAAACCTGAGGATCTGCTCTACGGCGACTACATGATGCGCGAATATGACGAGGGGCTGATCCGCCGCTTCCTCGCCAAGCTCACCCCGCACAATTTGCGTATCACCATCACTGCGCCGGAAGTGGCGACCGATCGGCTGGCCCGCTGGTATCAAACCCCCTACAGCGTGACGACCATTACCGAGGCCGAGAAAATTCGCTGGCAGCAAAGCGAGCCGGACTCGGCGCTGGCGCTACCCAAGCCCAACCCCTTTATCAGCAGTAGGCTCGATCCGCGTACGCCCGAGCTTGCCGCCGACATGCCCGTCTGTCTTATCGATCGCCCCGGTTTTCGCCTCTGGCACCTCCATGAGCACCTGTTCAGCGTGCCCAAGGGCAATCTCTATATCTCCATCGATAGCGAACATGCGGTAAAAAATCCGCGCAACATCGCCATGGCGCGCCTCGCCGTGGAGCTCTTGGCCGACCACCTCAACGCCCTCACCTATCCGGCGGAGCTGGCGGGGCTGGGCTACCAGATCTATGCCCATCAGGGGGGGTTTACCATCAACCTGAGCGGCTTTGCCGACAAGCAGCCGCTGTTGCTCGACATGATCCTCGGCAACCGCACACTGGGGTATCCGGATCCGGGCCGCTTCGCCGAGATCAAAGAGCAGCTCATTCGCAACTGGGACAACCAGTCCAAGGCGCGCCCCATCTCCCAGCTCTTTAACCAGCTCACCAGTTTGCTGCAACCGAACAACCCGCCGTTCGAGCAGTTGCTGCGCCACCTGCGCACGGTAGAGCTGGAAGAGATGCCCGACTTCGTGGCCCAGCTGTTTGGCGAGGTGCATGTCGAGGCGCTGGTACACGGCGACTGGACTGCCGCCGAAGCGCTGGAGCTGGCCGCCCTGATGGAGCGCCACCTGAGCGACATCAATGGCACCAGCAGCAAACCGAGCGGCGAGACCCGCCGCCCGCTCATCTCCATTCAGGACAGGGGCACCCTTATTCGCGAGCAGGGTTGCGATCACGAGGACTCGGCACTGCTGGTCTACTACCAATCCCGCACCACCCGGGCGCGGGATCTCGCCTGCTTTACCCTGGCGAACCACATCATGTCCTCCACCTTCTTCCACGAGCTGCGCACCCGCCAGCAACTGGGGTATGTGGTGGGCGCAGGCAACCTGCCCCTCAATCGCCATCCGGGCCTGATCTTCTATATCCAGTCGCCGGTGGCGGGGCCGCAGATCCTGCTCGATGCGGTGGAGGAGTTTATCGACCTCTTCCCGCTCGCCATGCTCGAATTTACCGAGCAGCAGTGGCAGGAGAGCAAGGCAGGGCTGCAAGCCCAGCTGAGCGAGCGGGATGCCAATCTGCGCAGTCGCGGCCAGCGGCTGTGGGTCAGCATCGGCAACAAGGATCTGGGGTTTGATCAGCGCGAAAGAGTCTGCGACGAGGTGGGCAAGTTGAGCCGCGCCGATCTGGTGCGCTTTATCACCCAGCTGCGCTCGCGCACCTCCGATCGACTGATCCTCTGCAGCTATGGTCAGGGGCACGAACATGACGAGCGGATCACCGGCCAGTTTATCGACGATCCACGGGCATTTCGGCTCAATGCCGCCACCTTCGAGGCCTGATCAGGCCTCGACATCCCCCGTTTTTCCTGCCCACGGCAAATCGCAGGCAATAAAAAGCCGACCCATCAGGGTCGGCTGGAAAAACCATAACAATTGCGACCAAAGCCGCCAAAAGTGAACATGAGCGTGAAAATCAGACACTGAGTTGCTGAGCAGCAAGCGGGAAAGACCCGATACTCGCTTTGCAATGCCAACAGTGATTGAGAAACAGCCTCATATTAGGCACTCCCCCCGCCAGTCACGTTGATCTACGTCAAAGGAGGTAGCGAAGAGCGCGTAGCCCGATGATTTGTCGGCGCAGATCACCCTTTGGTCGCCCGCTAGCTGCCCGTTAACCCCGGCGAACCAGTCGGTAGGCCACCTCATCGAAGTAGGAGAGCTGACCCGACAGCACCCGCGGGTGATCCACCTCGGCGGCGCGCCCCAGCACCTCAATACGAAAATCGCGCTCGAACAGGGCTCGCACCTCCATCTCACCCACCGAGAAGGGGGGCTGACTCTGCTGCTCCGGCTGATATTCAAGGGTCACCAGCAAGATCTGGCCACCGGTCTCGACCAGCGAGCTGATAAGGGCTGCATACTGGCGGCGCATCGCGGTCGGCAGGGCGATCAGCGCCGCGCGGTCATAGACCAGCCGGTAACGGCGACCCAACTCGGGGGCGGCGAAAAAATCCCCCTGAAAAATGCGCAGGCTGTCCACTTGATGGCACTGATAAGGGCCCACTTCGCTCACAGTCGCGGCGAGCTGGTTTTCACTGAAGAACTGGCTGACGGCAAGGCTCGATAGCTCGAAACCGTCGACCGGATGGCCCTGAGCGCTCAGCCAGAGCATATCGCGAGACTTGCCACACAAGGGAACCAGCACCGGCTCGTCCGCTTGCTGAGCTGACCACCAGGATTGCAGCCAGTGGTTGAAGTCCGCCTGATGAAAGCCAATCCGGTTCTCTTCCCAACGCTGATGCCAAAACGCAGCTTCCATCGTTATTACCCTTCTGTACTAAAGATGCCTCAATATCACAACTTAACCGGCACCGCGCAACCCTCTGCCCTCCCCTTTTTGCCGCGCAGCCTCTGCGTGTTATCGGGCGAAAGACTGGGCTTCTCTTTGCCATGTACCTCGCTGTCGCAATGGGCGCTATTGGCTGTGCTTATGACGGACAGAGGTATACCAACCCATGCAAAAACGTCATGGGTGTATGGCGATGAATGAATAAAGGGAATGACGTTGGCAAGCCAAAACGTGCCCGCCAACGCCAGAAAGATCACGACAGCGTGGCGCGAGCGGCCGCCAGCTGACGCTCGATATAAGCAAAATCGGGACGATCGGCGGGGAGTTCCGAGAGGCAGGCCGCTTTGAGCTGATGCATCCCATCAAGCGGTGAGTCTTGCGTATCGCAATGGGCCAGCAGCTCTTCCAGCAGGCAACCAAAGGCGCGCACTTCCAGTCGCTCAAGGCCCATGGCCCGCTCGCGGTCGCAGCGGTCATATAAGGAAGCGGCGCCAAAATCCCCCAGCAGAGCGCGAGCCGGGGCGTCAGGCCCGCGGGCAAACAGAATATTGTGGCCGTAGAGGTCCCCGTGCATGATGCCCGCGCGGTGCAGATGGCCCGCCACCGAGGCGATGCCGTGGGCCATCGCCAGCGCATCCGGTACACTCAGATGCAGCCCCTCGGGATAGACATCCCGGGTGCAGGAGTCCAGGCTCGGCGGCCCGGCCAGATTGGCAAAGGCCGGGTCGATCAGCTCCATCACCAGCGCCGGAATACCGGAGGGGTGATCCGCCACCTTGCCTATCACCTTGATAAGGTTGGGATGAGTGCCCGCCGCCAGCGATGCCGCCATCTCGCAGCGGGGCAGCCCGTCACTGGTCACCGCCCCCTTGAACAGCTTGACCGCCACCTGACTGCCATCGCCTCTATCGCTCGCCTGAGTCACTTCATCAGCAGGATTAGCCACAAGGGTGGCGCGATGGATAACGCCGGATGCCCCCTGCCCCAGCAACTCGCCCAGCGCCAGCGTCTCCCAGGCAATGGGCGTGACATGGGCATCATCGATGGCCCGCGCCTCCTCCCCTTCACTAAAGGGGTTGCCGGAGTAAGCGAGCCATGAAAGGCGCGGCAGCGAGAGCAGCCACTCGGGGAAGTGTTCGATGCGGTTGGCGGCGATGCGCAACAACTCAAGATTGCGGCAGTTGGCAAGGCTGGCCGGCAGCTCGCGCAGGCGGTTGCCCGCCAGCATCAGCTTTTGCAGGGCGTCGCACTGGCCCAGCTCATCAGGCAACTGTTCCACCGCGTTGTCGGTCAGGATCAGCCAGCGCAAACCGGCGGGCAGCGCCTTGGCCGACACGGTGGCAATCCGGTTGGCCTTAAAGCCCACCATGGTGAGCGCCGGACAGCGCCCCAGCACCTCGGGCAGCTCGGTAAAGCGGTTCTCGGAGCAGAAGATAATGCGCAGTTTGCCAAACCCGGCTAACTCGTCGGGGAGCGCGCTTAGCTGGTTGCCGGTCAAATCCAGCACCTCCAGCGTCTCTTTCAGGCTCAAAATCTCGGTGGGGAACTCCGTCAGGTTTTCACAAAGCTTCAGATGGCGGGCACCGCACAGTTCACCTGCGCGCAGCTGTTCCAGAGTATGCATAACCGTGTCTCAATCCTGATGATCTGCCTGATGGCACAGCGACCATCAGCGCGCGCCGAACCCGGGTCCGGCGGTTTTAAAGGGGGGCATTATAAAGAATTCGGGGCGCAGTTCACCCCTTTTGTTGCCACGAAGGCCTGTATCGACATGTAGCAAAACGACTTGGGAACAAAGAGAGCAAGATTCGGGTCGTCCCGGCAAGGAGTGGTTGCCATAGTGGGGGCCAACCCCAAGTCGGTTGGAACCTATTGGGGTTCCAATCCACAACCAACCTTGTGCGCCACTTAGCTGGCGCACAACACACTCAGCGAGGGAACTGCCATGTCATTACTGTCCAACAAGGTCGCCATCATCACCGGCGCCAGCTCCGGCATCGGCCGCGCCAGCGCCATCTTGTTTGCCCGGGAGGGAGCCAGCATCGTCGTCGGTGCCCGCCGCCAGTCCGAGCTGGATCTGCTGGTGGAGGAGATCCGCCACGAGGGGGGCCAGGCGGTGAGTCTGGCGGGAGATGTGAAAAGCGAGACTTACGCCCGCGATCTGGTGGAGCTCGCGCTAACCCGTTTCGGCGGGCTCGATATCGCCTTCAACAACGCCGGTACCACAGGCATGCCGGGCAGCGTAAAGGAGCTTGAACTGGCGCAGTGGCAGGAAACGCTGGATACCAACCTCACCAGCGCCTTTGTGGGAGCCAAGTACCAGATCCCCGCCATGCAGGCTCGCGGTGGCGGCTCGCTTATTTTCACCTCTACCTTTGTCGGCCATACCCTGGGGCTGCCCGGCATGGCGGCCTATGCGGCGAGCAAGGCGGGCCTCATTGGCCTGACCCGGGTGCTGGCCGCCGAGTATGGAGCACAAGGGATTCGGGTCAACGCCCTGCTGCCGGGGGGTACCGACACTCCCATGGGGCGGGCTTTTGCCAATACGCCAGAGAGCCTCGCCTTTGTGCAGAATATGCATGCCCTCAAACGGCTGGCCCAACCGGAGGAGATCGCCCGCTCGGCCCTTTATCTCGCGTCCGATGCATCCAGCTTTACCACCGGCATTGCCCTGCTGGCCGATGGTGGGGTATCTATTTGTCGCACATGACTTGTCGTCCCCAAGATCCTGCGACCGAAACCTTATCGTGAGAGCGCCTTATGTCTGATTACGCCCGCATCGCCGATGCCATCCGTTTTATCGCAAGTCAGGTGGAGCGTCAGCCCACTCTGGACGAGATAGCGGCGCACGTGCACTTAAGTCCCTTTCACTTCCAGCGGCTGTTCAGCCGCTGGGCCGGAGTGACGCCCAAACGCTATCTGCAGGTGCTGACCCTGGAGCGGGCCAAGGCGCTGCTGCAGGAGTCGCGTCCGCTGCTTGAGGTGGCCGATACCCTAGGCCTTAGCAGCGGCTCGCGGCTCTACGATCACTTCGTGCAGCTCGAAGCGGTAACGCCGGGCGAGTACAAACAGCGCGGGGCCGGGCTGGTTATCGATCACGGGGTGCACGACACCCCCTTTGGTCAGGCATTCGTCGCCCTGACCCCGCGGGGGGTGTGCAACTTCTCGTTTCTCGATGAAAAGGCCCCAGAGGTGCCGCTGGCCGCCCTCGCCCATAACTGGCCCGAGGCAGAGCTTAGGGAGGCGCCATCACGCACCCAAGGGGTCATCAACACCATGTTCGATGGCAGCAAGGCACCGGATCGCCCCATCTCCTTGTACGTGAGCGGCACCAACTTTCAGATCAGCGTCTGGCGGGCGCTGCTGCAGATCCCGCCCGCCAAGGTGGTGAGCTACGCCCAGGTGGCAAGCGCCGTCGGCAATCCCAAAGCCGCCCGCGCCGTGGGACTGGCGGTGGGCGCCAACCCCGTCGCCTTGATGATCCCCTGCCACAGAGTCATTCAGCAAAACGGCAAACTCGGCGGCTATCACTGGGGCGAGACCCGCAAACAGGCGATACACGTCTGGGAAGCGGCGAGGTATGAGTGAATGTGGCTTTTTCTGTCCGCCTGATGAGGAACACAGGCATCTTGGTAGTGAGTCAGCAGACAATCAGGCAGCGCCAGACAAGCCTGCGGCGATATAACCGACATTCCGCACCTGATTTAGGAATAAATTTGCCGATAGCGCTCACCCAATACCTCCAAAATGATCTGCTGGTCTCCTGTTAGCTCCGTTACTTGTGGCGGAGCTTCTCCCAGTCGATATTCATGGATGCCACCAAAGCGCAAAAAGATCCAACGGGCCGTCGGCTGCTGGGTCGGTTTCTTTTTCATATCCGCCACACTGCGATTCTGCTCCACTAATCCCTGCCGGATCCGGTGCTCCAACGCTGCGTAAATCATCAGGCTACAGGTCATCACCATGAGCAACGCTTCAATCCGCTCCGGCTTTTTCAGGTACAGTGAGGAGGTTAAAAACTCCGGGCTCTTGAGAAAACGAAAGCCCCGTTCGACATTCTGCTGCGCTTTATAGGTGGCCAAAAGTTCGGCCATGGTCAGCGTATCGCTGTGGTCATTGGTCGCCAGGATGAACACCCCGGTCTGGTTGCGGGCCTCTTCAACGCAAGCCAGGCTAGTTGCCGCCAACCCAGTGATTTGAAACTGATGGCCAATTGGCTCTTCGCCACGCTTGGGTCTGCCACGTCCTGTATAAACGGGTTCACCTACCACTTCGGCATCCAGTTGCAGCAGCATCAAGCTGGCGGTAAAACAGCTCAACTCAGCTTGGGCATCCGCCTCACAAGCAAAGCGTCGGGCACACAATTTGGCGAAGGCTTTGAGCTCGCGGGTACTGTCTTTGAGCAGGTTTTTGGCCAATGTCTGCTGCTCGCGGTGGCTGGCTTGTTCGCTGCGCACCAGCAACCAACGTTGCGCGACCCCGGCATAATTCGCGTGTTGCCAACGGCCATGATAGCCATTGCCCAGAGCGGTCAGCGGTTGTGCACCTATGGTTGCCACGGCCTGCTTTGCCTCATTGAGAGTG
>NZ_JBFODS010000032.1:0-34239 GCF_040908445.1 Aeromonas sp. R10-2
CATATACAGGACCTTAAGAAAACACTTCATTTGAAATTCCTTCTAAGGTCCTGTTCTGTATCGATTTTCGCTGCTTGGTTCGACGGGCATTTTTCGCCAAGTAAACGGCAGCCCATTCCAGACGCTCTCTTATTTCCACCAACACCCGATGAGCCACCGCTTCCAATAACGGGAACCACCAGGTTCCGCTATTTTTCGCCGCTTTCAGTGTGGATAAACCGTCCCCCATCAGCGTCTGAGCTACCCGTCTTTTCATCACCAGCGACAACAGGCTGGCCCACACCAGCCCCTCGGCAATGGCTTTCTGACCTGTCACAAAGCCCTTGAGCCGGTTGTGCGACTTCCACTCCTTAAACAGCAGCTCCACCTGCCAACGACAGCGGTACAGGCTCATCACCCGCTCTGCTGGCCATGCCTCTCGTGGCAGATTGGTCATCCAGATACAGAACCGTTTCTCCTCGGCAAACCAGCGTCGGATCAGCCGATACTCGAACTTGCCCGATTTCACCACCATATCCAGTACCTCTGCCCGACAGTGCCGCCGTCCAGCATCCTTGAGTGACAGGCCCGCCAGCTTCGGCACTTCCCGTTCGTCACCGCGCCATGCCCGGATAATCTTCGGGTTCAGGCTCTTACTACCCCTGACCAGATAGAAACCGCCCGCCTCGTTTAGTTTCGCAAAGTAGGCCATATCGATGTAACCCGCGTCCGCCAACAGCAGGCTGTTATTGAGCCGCTCGGGCTCAGGCAGGAACTGGCGCTCTGACGCCGTATCGGCAGAGACCTGCATGCAAACTGGACTTTGCTCCAATAGAGACATGAGCATATGACACTCGATTGCCGCCGGGCTAATGGTCTTGAACCTTCCCGGAAACACTTCGGCCAGGCTTTTGTGGACGGCAAAGGAAGTACCATCCTGCAACAACACCTGTTTGAATGCGCCAAGGGATGCAGTCTTCATCTGTTGGCCGATACGCAAGGCGATAGCCCGTTCAACCAGCGCCTTCATGAACAGGGCGAACGACGCTTTGCGCAACTGGTTGTGAAAGGGCTTGTAGGAAACCTGATGGGCATCAACCAGTTGCAAGGCATTGAAATGATGGTGCAATCCAGCGATACCATCGACCTGGTCGCAGCCAAGTGCCCGCAAGAGTGCAGTCACCAGCATGGCAGGCGTAATGGCTCGTTTGCGCAAGCAAAATTGGCAGTCACGGGCAATGCGGTCGAGTTCGGCAGGAGAGAGAAGTTGCTCAAGATAGTGGTTGGCATCGATAATGGTCATGGCTTCGTGCGTGGCGGTTTTGTTTGGCGATAAAATCAGATCACAATCGAAGCCATTTTTATATCTATTTCAATTGGTTGCTGCTAAAGATCCTGTACATGATCGGTATTTATATCCCTCGCGAGAAGATCGATGAGCCCCACATTCAGATGTTGTGCCAGGACATTCAGGCTCAGGTCACTTGCAATAGCCCCTTGATCGCCACCTTCTGAGCCCGCAATAACCGAGCCGAACGCCTCTATCAAGGTCACCGGCTGGATGAATCAACAGCTCATCCAGCCAGATATCCCAACCCTTACCCCACCTCCCCTAGCGCGCCGATCAGAGCGTCGAGTCCTTGGTCAACCTTCGAGCGTGGGCAGCCGACGTTGAGGCGGATATAGCCTGTGCCTTCGGGGCCGTAGGTGTCGCCGCGCATGATGGCGACCCGGTATTTCTCCACCAGCAAGGCTTGCAGCGCATCCATCCGTTCGCTGGAATCGATGCCAAGGCCGCGCAGATCAATCCAGGCGAGATAGGTTCCCTCGGGCACCCGATAGTCGATGGTGGGGAAGGCGGCGTTAAGCCGCGTCGCCACATGGGCGAGGTTGCCGTGCAGATAGCTTTTAAGGGCATCGAGCCAGGCTGCGCCGTCCCGATAGGCGCTGATATGGGCCAGCACCCCAAGAATGGGGGGCGATGAGAGACCGTGGGCCGCCTTGAGCCGCTGCAGATAGGCGGTCCGCGCCGCTGCGTTGGCAATAAAGGCGTAGGCGCCGCCAAGGGCAGGAATATTGAAGGATTTGGAGCCCGAGCTCACCAGCGCCCAGTGATCGTCCGGCGCTACCTCGCTCCACGGCAGGTAGCGGGCAAAGCTCACATCCATATGGATGTCGTCCGAGATGACCTTGACCCCGTGGTGCTGGCAGATGGCGGCCATCCGGCCGAGTTCATCCCGCGTCCAAACCCGGCCGGTGGGGTTGTGGGGGCTGCAGAGCAGCAAAATCCGGCAATCGGGACGAGCCGCTTGTTGCTCGAAGCATTCCCAGTCGATCTGGTAACTCCCCTCCTCTTTTTTAAGCGGGCAGGGCAGCAGCACCCTGTCGTTGGCTGCCAGCATATTGCCGAAGGCATCGTAGGCGGGGGTATGCACCAGCACCCCCTCCCCCGGCGCCGACCAGAGGCTCACCAGCTGGGCAATCACATAGATGACCGAGGGGCCGTAGACCAGCGTCTCGGGGTCGAGGCTCGCCCCGTAACGGCTGGCAAACCAGTCGCTCACAGCTCCTTTAAAGTCGTCGTGATTCCAGCGGCTGTAGCCAAATACTCCGTGCTCAAGGCGGGCTGCCAGAGTCTGGCGAATGCAGGGGGCTGTCTCGAAATCCATGTCGGAGATGGTAAAGGGGAGCAGATCGGCATGGCCAAAACGGTCGGCTACATAGTCCCACTGGGTACAGTAGGTGCCGTGGCGGTCGACCACATGGTCGAAGTCATAAATATCGTGCATGAAGTTTCTCCCTCCATAAACAGGAGACATATTGGGAGAGGCAAACAAGGGGGGCTTGCGCCCCCCGTTCGGTTCTTATTGGCCGGTTCAGGCCCCCATCAGGCTCTGCAGCTGGTTTTTCACCAGATGAACCTGCGGGCCGATCACCACCTGCAGGTTGTGCTCGTCGAGCTTGATCACCCCGATGGCGCCGTTTGCCTTCAATACCTTGTCATCGACCCGGCTCATGTCCTGCACCGACATCCGCAGGCGGGTGATGCAGTTATCGAGCGCCAGAATGTTATCGGCGCCGCCCAGGGCGTTGAGGATGATTTCACCGTTGTAACCGCTGTTGCCGGCCTTCTTACCCGCGGACTGGGCCGTCTCGCTGGTTTCAATCTCGCGGCCAGGGGTTTTCAGGTTAAAGCGCACGATGGCGAAGCGGAACACGCTGTAGTAGATGGCAAACCAGATGGCGGCCGCGACCGGCACCAGATACCACTTGGTAGCGGTGCCTTGCAGTACGCCGAACACCAGAAAATCGATGAGGTTGCCGTCGGTGTTGCCGATGGTGACGCCAAGCAGCCCCATGGTCATAAAGCCGAGCCCGGTCAGGATGGCGTGAATAACGTAGAGCACCGGCGCCACGAACAGGAACAGGAACTCCAGTGGCTCTGTGATGCCGCCGATGACGCAGGCCACCACACCAGAGACCAGCAGCGCCTTGATCTTGCCGCGATTTTCCGGGCGGGCGCAGTGATACATGGCGAGCGCCGCGCCCGGCAGACCGCCGAGGAAGGCAGGCATCTTGCCCTGAGAGAGGAAGGAGGTGGCAGAGACCGAGAAGCCGGAAGTGTCGGCGCAAGAGAGTTCGGCGTAGAAGATATTGAGGGCACCGCTCACCTCGTGACCGCATACCAGCTGGGTGCCGCCCGCTTCGGTAAAGCGGATCAGCGCCACCAGAATGTGGTGCAGACCGAGTGGCAACAGCAGGCGCTCACCGGTACCGAACAGGAAGGGGCCGAAGGGACCGGCGTGGGAGATGAGCGCCCCGATGCCGTTGATGCCGGCAGCAAACCAGGGCCAGACGAACGGCACGACCAGACCGACCACACCCAGCACCAGCGCGGTGATGATGGGCACGAAGCGGGCACCGCCGAAGAAGGCGAGCGCATCGGGCATCTTGTAGGTGTAGAAACGGGCGTGCAGTTTGGCGACGATCACCCCGACGATGATGGCCCCCAGAATCCCGGTGTCGATGGAGCTGATACCGAGGATCGATTTCACCCCGTAGGCCTTCTCCGCCGCCGCGTCACCGATGACGTTGGCCACGGTGAGGTAGAAGTTGATGGAGAGGTTGAGCGCCGCATAGCCGACGAAACCGGCAAAGGCCGCGACCCCCTTCTCTTCTCGCGCCAGCCCGAGCGGAATGGCCACCGCAAACATCACCGGCAGGTAGATAAAGGCCACCAGCCCCACCTTGGTCATCCAGAGGAACAGCAGTTGCAGCACGGTATTGTCGAGGAAGGGCATGCTCTGCTTGACCGCATCGCTGGTGAGCGAGCTGCCGACACCGAGCAGGATGCCCGAGAAGGCCAGCAGGGCGACCGGCAACATAAAGGTCTTGCCGAGGCTCTGCAGGAACTCCCAGATGGTGGATTTGGCTTGAGGCTTGGCCATGAAACGGCTCCTTGTGAATAGACAGCAATGTCTGCGGCTGCCCTCCCCCACTCGAGGCAATCTCGAAGCAATCTCTAAACAAAGGCGCGGGTCAGCATCAGGTTTTGCCGGATGATAAAACGTTTTATCAATTTACAAGTGCCAATAGGATCACAGAATAAGGGGGCTGACTGGCAGCAGGATCCAAATTTGTGAGCCGGATCGGCCAGATGGTGATGTAACGTTTCACTTGGCAACCCAAGCAGGTATGCTGGGGCCTCGCTTTCAACTGTCCGTTGTCCATTCGTCCTATGTCGCCCAAATCCCTCTCTGCCAAAGCCGCCAAGATCACCGATGTCGCCCAGCGGGCGGGAGTGTCGGTCACCACCGTCTCCATGGTGCTCAACGGCAAGGGGCGCATCTCGCCGGCCACCGCCGAGCGGGTGCAACAGGCGATAAAAGAGCTCGACTATGTGCCCAACAGCGCCGCAGCTAACCTGCGCAGCCAGCAGTCCAATCTGGTGGGGCTGATCCTGCGCGACATCACCGATCCCTTCTATACCGAGGTGACCGCCGGGGTGAGCGAGGTGCTGGAGCAGCAGGGCTATCTGCTGTTTCTGACCCAGTGCGGCCACAGCCCGGAACGGCTGCAGCAGAGCATCCACTCCCTGTCGCGGCAGGGGGTGGCGGGCATCATCTTCAATCCGGTGCGCGGCGCGGCGGCCAAAACCCTGGAGACCCTGCTCGATTCCGAGCTGCCGGTGGTGTGCGCCGCCCGCTCCTACTATCGCGATGACGTGGACTTCATCGGCCCTGACAACACCCACGCCGCCAAGCAGGCCACCACCTATCTTATCGAGCAGGGCCACCGCCATATCGCCTATGTCGGCGGGCGGGCCGACTCCCTCACCCGCGCCGAACGCATCGGCGGCTACTGCGCCAGCCTGCTGCAATATGGCCTGCCCTTCAAACCGGAGTGGGTACTGGAGTGCGAGCGCACCCAGCGCAGCGCCGCCGACACCATCGCCCAGCTGCTGCACCAGCACCCCAAGGTGACCGCCGTGCTCTGCCACTACCCCGAGGTGGCCCTCGGCGCCATCTATGGCGTCGAGGCGAGCGGCCGCACCGTGGGCAAGGACAACTACATCGGCCAGCAGGTGGCCCTGCTTGGTTTTGACGATGTGGCGGAGGCCGAACTCACCTCCCCCGCCCTCACCTTCGTCAGCTCACCGGCCCGCGAAATCGGCCGACAGGCGGCGAGGCGGCTGCTGACCCGGATGCAGCAACCCGAACTCACCCCCAACCGCCATATCATCACCGCTCACCTGCAAACCGCAGAAGCGGGAATCAGCCTGAGCTGGCTGGGCAAGCCTGCAGCAGCGCAAAACGTGAGGCCGCTCACTACGCCGGCAAGGAGAGATTGAGAGCCAAGTGGAGAGGAATATGATGGGCGTCCACTCTCTTCACGAGCCCATTTATGAGCCACCCGCACGACCAGAACCCGCCGAGTGAAATCCATCGCTGTGACAAATGCAGGGAACGTACCCGCCATATCGTGGTGCTGGTCGCCCGCGATCACAGCCAGGACATCATGCCCAAGGATCCGTGCAAAACCTTCTGGCAAGCCTTTCGCTCCAGCAGCCTGACCAATGCGGTCTTCGGTCAGACCCTCGCCTATCAGGCCACCCATGTAAAACATCTAATTTGCGAGCGGTGCGGGGAGAAGTTTCTGGAGTATTGAGGCGTAAACCCCACCAACTGTTCAAACAAAGACCATCTAATGACAACTTTATTGATCTCTGGCAGGTTTTTACTCATCTGCAGTTTCTTGATTTATCAATCAAGATTAATATGCTCCACTTGAAAACCTTTTAAAGAAATCTTTGAGGATATTATGAACCCTGAGGTAAATAGAAGAAAAACTGCAATGGTTCTCCATGAGCTAGAAATGGCACTTGGAAATTATGTCGTGTCTAGAGAGCTCACGGTAGACAATATATCCGATAAATTAATTCAGGATATTGCAAGTAGAGAGCTTTCTAGAAATAGGTGTATTAATATTGACTCGATAACAGATGTAATTGAAGCGACATACCTCGATGAGTTATTTCAAATAATTCTCGACATAACAAAAGATACAACTAGCCATAAATATATAAGCAAACTCAAAGAACTATTCGTAATATATGATGTTTATGAAATAAGAAATATAATATCACATCCAAACAGGAAGTTTATTGATACATATTGGTATAAGGTAGCATCAATATCATCTGATCCATTGATTGATGTCTTAGGTATGGATGAAGTCAAAAGAGCTCTCATATCTGCAGAAAATGGAGACATTACAGACCCCCCCGAGGAATGGTTAGAAAGAGTCATTTGGAATATTCCAAATAATATCCCAGCCAAATTTGAACACGCAATTACAGGGCTTGTTGGGCGCCAGAAGGAAGCTGAATTACTGTTAAAGTCACTCAAAAATCCTAGAGTAAATACATTGGCTTTAGTCGCACCTGGCGGACTTGGTAAAACAGCGTTAGCTCTTGACTTGATAAATGAACAAATGTCTATCCCTGAGACAAAAACTTGGTGTGATGCTTGTGTTTTTATTTCATTGAAGACTGAGCGACTAACAGCAGAAGGAGTAAAAAAACTTGATGCTGTAGAAACAATCGCAGAAATTAAAGATCAACTAGCATTAGAAGCAAGCTGCATATTTGATGAAGATATTCCATCATTTGACTCTTTCATGAATAAATATAAAAATGAAAAAATATTACTTTTCATTGATAATTTAGAAACCCTACTTGTAGATTCTCCAGAAGATTTTGAGGAGTTTAACTACTCTCTTCCTGCAAGCTGGCGAGTGCTTGTTACAAGTCGAATTACAATATCAAATGCTAGCATTACCTCTTTAAACCCACTCCAAGATAAGTCTGCGGCATTGATGGCCAGACTTTACTCAACAAGACGAGGTGGTAAAGCCCAAGATAATGCTATCTATGAAAAAATAGCAAATAGCTGCCATTGTAATCCACTAGCTATCAGATTGACTGTGGATTTATTCTTGTCTGGCAAAGAAATTCCAAAATCCATTGAAGTAGCAAATAAAGAAATTGCAAGCTTCTCCTATAACAATTTAATTGAGAACATTTCTGAAACATCAATAAAAATTCTAGAGGCTCTATTTGTTGACGATAAAAGCACCAGGCTTGATTTATGTGATCTTTTAAGCCTTTCTAAAGAAGAATTAGCTATTGGAATTGCTGAGCTATCAAATACAAGCTTAATAAATAGAATCATTGATGAGGATAAAGAAACTTTTAGTCTAAGTGGTTCTATTCGAGAGCTTTTACTAACCAATGCTAGAAACATTTCAATTCGCAGCGATATACAAGCTAAAATAAGCAAACGTAAAGTGCTGGCTAGACAAATTGACAATATCCAAGAAAGTCAAAAGCTAGCTTGGTATCACTGGGACTACATCCCAACTGAAACTAATGAAAGCTTAAAAATTCTTCTTACTGAGTTCAATAACTCAACAATAAGAGGGTTCAAAATAAAGAATGAAAAACTAATCCCTCTATATAAAAAATTTAAAGAAGTCGAGCATATATATGAAAGCGATGCATCATATCAAAGAGCATATGCAAGAATTCTATCTGCCCTTAAAGCTCAAGATGATGCAATATTGCATTATAAAAAGTCTATTGAAATAGATAATAAAAACCCTAATAGCAAGCTTTTCTTAGCGATGTTACATCATACTCAGAGTGACTATGATGCAGCAGAAAAAATATATGAAAGTTTAATTGATGATGGATGGGGTGATGTAAAAGATGATGACTCTCAATTTGCCTATCATGTTAATAGTGGTTATATGCTATCACTATTGTATGGATTGAAGCATGATGTAATTCTAGATAAAACTAAAAACTGGAATAAGTCAAAACATTTCAGAGGAATGCTCGGCGCATATAGAGCTAGCGCATGGAAAAGAAAGTCAGAAAATATAGTCAACACAGACATCCAAGGAACGATAAAATGTCTTTCCAGCTCAATAAGGATATTGGATGACATATTTACCAATGATGGCTATATAAAAAGCGCTTGCGTACAAGCCAAGAACATATTCAATGAAGTCGCTTACTGCTTAGTGAGAAAAGAATACCAAGAGAATAAATCCTTTGCTAATGAGGCGCTAGCATTTATAGCAAAACATCTCAATAACACTACTGAGCACGCAAGCTTTTCCGAGCAAGACTCCGCGACAAAACTATTGAAAAAACTATCAAAACTAGATATTTCTGGCAATCCATTTTTTAATAGAGATACCAAAACAGCCCAACCGGCATATTTTTCAAATGGAATAAGTGAACAGGACATCACAGAGCTAACATTAATAAAAACAAAAATAAAAAACATACCAAAAGGCCGCAACTCTGGCCCTAATACCTTTATGTTTACGACTGATGAACTAAGCCAAGATTATTTCATTCATTATGATAAGTTAGTAAATGGTAGCTGGAATGAATGGTGTCGATTAAAAGAGGGGGATCAAATTGCTGTAAAACCAGATGGTAGAAACTCGAAGCCAGGTAAAGCCATATCTGTAACCGAAGTTCATTTGATATCAGCTTAAATAACCGTATATTGAAACTCCGCTACATTTAGAACAGATAAATATGTTCAGGTGTTCATGCTGAAGTACTGGCTACTCACCGCTAAGCGAGTGGCCAGTTGGCTAACGTGAACTGGCCATCTTCTCTCTTTTCAGCCATCCCCTCTCTTGCTACCACACTCCCTGCCCAAACAGGCGGTGCAATTCACTTTGTTCATTGCACCCTACGGTGCGCCTATGGCTGTGGGGTTTCTTGCCCGTTGCGGTGGGCTGTCTGGCATCGATGGTGCAACCCATTTCTCCAGCTTGTTCTGCTCACGCCTCCCCTGCGCCCGCCCCTCGCTTCCCGCCAGCGGGGCCATTTCTGTGCGTTGGCTCACATCCCGCCGCCGTCTTTCACCTCACAAATTTATAGAAAGAGCGCTCCCATCCACTGAGTAAAAACTCACCTCACGGCCAAGGAGCTGAACCACGAACAAACACAACCAATTGATTTTAATCATCAATAAAAATATTAGCGATTCAATCCGCCCCCATTTCAGCAGCTGTTCAGCTTTGCGATCAGGGTCACACTCAAGGTGATGGCGCACAAAAATCCAGTTATTCGCACATTTGTCCGATAGGGTGACCTCTGCCCCGGCGTGATAATAGTCGGATCAATTTTGTCTGCATGCCAGCCTGCAAGGGCGGCATGCCAACAGGCTCCGGCAACGGAGCGGGGAGAGCGCCATGATAACCACCTTGATCAATGAACATCTGATCAATCTCGATTTGAAAGCGACGCGTAAGGAAGAGGTCTTCACCGAGATGGCCCGCCTGCTGGCGTCGCAAGGCAAGGTCAGCGACGAGCAGGCCTTTATCAAGGATCTGTGGGCCCGCGAAGAGCTGGGCAACACCGGCTTTGAAGAGGGCGTGGCCCTGCCCCACGCCAAGAGTACAGCGGTCTGCAACCCGGCGGTCGCCATCGGCATCAGCCGCAACGGCATCGAGTACGGCGCCGAAGATGGCAAGCCGTCCCACATTTTCTTCATGATCGCCTCCCCCGATGGCGGCGCCAACCACCATATCGAGGTGCTGGCCGAGCTCTCCGGCAAGCTGATCGAAGAGGGCTTTATCGCCAAACTGCTGGCGGCCAACACCCCGGCCGATGCGCTGGCGCTGCTGCTGGCCAAGAAAGAGGAGCAGAGCGCAGCCCCGACCACCAGCAAAGGCTTTATCATCGGTGTCACCGGTTGCCCGGCCGGTATCGCCCACACCTATCTGGCGGCCGAGTCGCTGGAGCGCGCCGCCAAGGAGCTGGGTTATGAGGTGAAGGTGGAGACCAACGGCTCCATCGGCGTCAAGAACAGCCCGACCGCAGACGAGATCGCCCGCGCCACCGCCATCGTGGTTGCCTGCGACAAGCAGGTGGACATGGCCCGCTTTGCCGGCAAGCCCCTCATCAAGACCGGCGTCAAGGCCCCCATCAAGGATGGCAAGGGTCTCATTGAGCAGGCGCTGAAAGCCCCGGCCTATGTGGCTGGCAAAGAAGATAAAAAAGGTGAAGAAAAGAGCGCGGGCGGAAGTTCCGATCTCTATCGCTACCTGATGAACGGCGTATCGCACATGATCCCGTTCGTGGTGACCGGCGGTCTGTTGATTGCGCTGGCACTGGCCATTGGCGGCAACCCGACCCCAAGCGGCATGCAGATCCCGGAAGGGAGCATGTGGAACCAGATCCTCAACGTGGGCGTGGCCGCCTTCACCCTGATGATCCCCATTCTGGCGGGCTATATCGCCTACGCCATCGGTGACCGTCCGGCACTGGCACCGGGCTTTATCGGTGGCTGGATCGCCAACAACGGCAGCTTCTACGGCGCTGATGCCGGTACCGGCTTTATCGGTGCCATCATTGCAGGCCTGTTGGTCGGCTATCTGGTGCGCTGGATTGCCACCCGTCAGTACCACAAGATGGTGCAACCGCTGGTGCCGATCCTGATCGCCCCCATCGTCGGTTCCCTGTTTATCGCTGCGGTATTCATCTTCATCATCGGCGCCCCGATTGCCGACATGATGACCGGCCTCAACGCCATGCTACTCTCCATGAGCGGTGGCAGTCTGGTGCTGCTGGGTATCGTGCTGGGTGGTATGGCCGGCTTTGATATGGGTGGCCCGGTCAACAAGGTGGCCTTCCTCTTCTCCGTCGGCATGATCGCCTCCGGTCAGACCCAGTTTATGGGTGCCATGGCATGCGCCATCCCGGCTGCGCCCCTTGGCATGTCGCTGGCAACCGTGCTCGGTCGCAAGCTCGGTATCTTCGATGCCTCTGAAATCGAAGCGGGCAAAGCCGCCGGCGCCATGGGTCTGGTGGGTATTTCCGAAGGGGCGATTCCGTTCGCCGCCCGTGACCCGCTGGCCGTCATTCCGGCCAACGTGCTGGGCAGCATGACCGCCGCTGTGATGGCCTTCCTGTTTGGAATCACCAACAGCGTTGCCCACGGTGGCCCCATCGTGGCCCTGCTGGGTGCCGTCAACAAGCCGCTGCTGGCCCTGCTCTGCATGATCTGCGGTGCCATCGTCACCGGCGTGGTCGCGGTTGCCCTGAAAAAGCTGCGGGTAAAAAAGAGTGGCGAGGTAACCCTGGCCAAGGCGGCCTGAGTCCCCCCTCACCATCAAGGCTCCTAAACCATAAAAGAGGCCACCCCACGGGGTGGCCTCTTGTTTTTGGGGATGGCTGGCGGGCCGTATTTCCCAATATCGCCCCCCGAGAAATAGTGGTCGATAAGCACTCTTCCCTCATCTCTCCCTTCACCTCTCTCCTTGCCTTTCCCTGGCTCCCTTCTTGCCTCTCCCCTCCTCAGCCCAGCACTCACACAGAGCGCCAAACTGGCTGAAATGGCAGCAATCCGGCGTCAGCGGTGTGATGTTTCTCACGCTTTGTCCGCGAAAGCGCAAAAACTAGGAAAATTTCCTAGCCCCACTAGGGATGGCTCTCAAGCCATTTTTTGCCCCTCTTATTAGAGTCACCCCACCTGATGTCGTGACCCGCACCGCGACGGGCGATATGCCCCGTCATCCCGTGCCGGGCCCGGGTTTATATGGATGAAGCGTCGAGCGCAGCAACGGCTGACAGCCCCGACGTTCCGTTCCCCCTTCCGTGGCGTGACCTCGAACAACCTATCTACAAATGAGGGGCGCGGCGGAAATACCGTCTATCTCGCAGAGGATGAACGAAGATGTTGAAATTGCTCCAACAGGTCCGGGTCCCCACCCTGGACCTGCCGGTCGAAGCCCGGCGCAAGCTCTGGTTCAAGCCGTTTATGCAATCCTATCTGGTTGTATTTATTGGCTATTTGACCATGTATCTGATCCGCAAGAACTTCAACATTGCGCAAAATGACATGATCCAGGAGTACGGTCTCTCCATGACCGAGCTCGGCATGATCGGTCTTGGCTTCTCCATCACCTACGGGGTGGGCAAGACCATCGTCTCCTACTATGCCGACGGCAAGAACACCAAGCAGTTCCTGCCGCTGATGCTGATCCTCTCCGCACTCTGCATGCTGGGCTTCAGTGCCAGCATGGGCGGCACAGGTTTCAGCCTCTACTTCATGATCTTCTTCTATGCCCTGAGCGGTTTCTTCCAGAGCTGTGGCGGTTCCTGCAGCTACTCCACCATCACCAAGTGGACTCCCCGCAACAAGCGCGGCACCTATCTGGGCATGTGGAACCTCTCTCACAACGTGGGCGGTGCTGGTGCGGCCGGTGTGGCGCTGTTCGGTGCCAACTACCTGTTCGATGGCAACGTGCTCGGCATGTTTATCTTCCCCTCCATCATCGCGCTGATCGTCGGTTTTATCGGCCTGCGCTTTGGTAGCGATTCGCCGGAAGCCTATGGCCTTGGCAAGGTGGAAGAGCTGTTTGACGAAGTGGCGAGCGAAGAGGATATCGCCACCGAGGAGCAGAAGCTGACCAAGTGGCAGATCTTCGTGAAGTACGTGCTGCTCAACAAGGTGATCTGGCTGCTCTGCTTTGCCAACATCTTCCTCTACGTGGTGCGTATCGGTATCGACCAGTGGTCCACCGTCTATGCCCACCAGGAGCTGGGTTTCTCCAAAGACGTGGCCATTCAAGGCTTTACCTTCTTCGAAGTGGGCGCTCTGGTCGGCACCCTGATGTGGGGTTACCTCTCCGATCTGGCCAACGGTCGTCGTGGTCTGGTTGCCTGTGTGGCACTGGCGCTCATCATCGCCACCCTGGGTCTCTACCAGCATGCGACCACCCAGTTTATGTTCCTGGGCTCCCTGTTCACTTTGGGCTTCCTGGTGTTTGGTCCGCAACTGCTGATCGGCGTCGCCGCCGTGGGCTTCGTCCCCAAGCAGGGCATCAGCGTAGCCGATGGCGTCAAGGGCACCTTCGCTTACCTGATTGGTGACAGCTTCGCCAAACTGGGTCTGGGCATGATCGCCGATGGCACCCCCATCTTCGGTCTGACCGGCTGGACCGGCACCTTCGCGGCGCTGGACATCGCAGCCGCCGCCTGTCTGGTGCTGATGGGCTGTGTCGCAGTCGCCGAGGAGCGCAAGATCCGCCGCATCAAGCGCGAACTGAAAGCCGCCGAGCTGGCCGCCCAGACCGCCTGATAGCCATAACAACAGACGCAGATTGTTCAGGGCCACCCACAGGGGTGGCCCTTGTTGTTTGGAGAAAACCCACTGCCGGCTGGCCCATATCAGCCTGCACTGCCGTTCAAGGGAAGGGCATATCCCCATCAAGATCCCACTTTTCATATGGACTTTTGGTAAAAGCCCCCCGCTGGCGCTATCTTGTTGCTCCCCCTTGTCAGCATCACAGAGAGCAGATGAAGATCGTCGCCGTCACCGCTTGCCCGACCGGTATTGCCCATACCTATATGGCTGCCGATGCCCTGCAAAAAGCCGCCACTGGGCTGGGACTCAAGATCAAGGTCGAGACACAGGGCGCCATGGGCATGGAGAACATGCTGACCGCCCGCGATATTGCCAGCGCCGACCTGGTGTTGATTGCCTCCGATATCGAGATTGAGCAGAAAGAGCGCTTCCTCGGCTGCACCATCCATCAGGTGAGACTGGAAACCGTGCTGCTGGATGCCAACGCCGTACTCAAGGCCCTGCCGATCCCGGCCTGATGCTGACCCGCGAAATCACCTTCTACTGCCAGCAGGGGTTGAGCATCACCCAGGCCAAGCAGTTGAACCGGCTGGCGAGGATGTTCAAGTCCACCATCCGCTGCGCCAACCTCACCCGGCGCCAGACCGTTGCCGCCAGCAACCAGCTCTCCCTGTTGACCCTCGCCACCCAGCCCGGCGATCTCTGCCAGTTGCAAATTGAAGGGTGCGATGCCGAGCTGGCCCACATGGCCTTCACCTGCTGGTGCGGGGAACTGGGTCAACTACTGGTGCGCCCGCGCACCGCCGCGCTGGCGGAGTTGCGACTGGCCAACGCTCTGCCCGACTACCATTTTGCCCTGCGCCAGTTGGCCCACAGCCCCGAACCGCTGACCAAAGCCGAGGCCCTCGAGCATCTGATCGATCTGCTGCCCGCCGAGCTGATCACCGACCGCGCCACACTGACCGCCGCGGTGGAACGGCGCGAGCAGGTCTCGGCCACCATCATCCGCCCCGGCCTGGCCATGCCTCATGTATTGAGCGAAGGGATCAGCCAGCCAGCGCTGACTCTGCTCAATTGCAAGGAGCCCATTGAGTGGGGCTCTCAAATCGGGCCGGTGCAGACCGTTATTCTGCTGGCGGTGCCGGTTGGTAGCGGACGGGAGACCCTGCGCCCCCTCACCCGACTGGCGCAGGCGATGATCGACGATGTGGTCAGCCACGCCCTGCTGTTGGCAGGCTCGGCCCCCGCCCGTCAGGCTATCGTCATCGAGAGCCTGTTAAGCTAGGCGAATTGGCTCTGGGCGCTGCTTGCTGTAACGCCAGCCATTCATCCTGCCCTCAGCACCCTGTGGTACACTCGCTGCCATCGTCTGTCTGAAGTGTGTATCCGATGAAATCTCCCCGATCCCGTCTCTCTGTCAGCCGCGCGCCGCGCGATAACGCCCCGCGCACGGCGGCCAAACCAGCCGCACCCCGCCATGCATCCCCCCGCAAACCGGAGCTGGCCACGGCGGATCGCAAATTGCTCCTGCTGAACAAGCCCTACATGGTGCTCTGCCAGTTCACCGACGAGGCGGGCCGGGAGACCCTCAAGGATTACATCAAAGAGCCCGGCATCTACGCCGCAGGGCGGCTCGATCGCGACAGCGAGGGGCTGCTGCTGCTCACCAACGATGGCAAGCTGCAGGCGCGCCTCACCCAGCCGGGGGAGAAGACCCCCAAGACCTACTGGGTGCAGGTGGAAGGCATTCCGAGCGAGGAGAAACTGGCCGCCCTGCGCGCCGGGGTGGCGCTCAATGACGGCATGACCCTGCCCGCCGGGGCGCGCATCATGGATGAACCTGCGGTGTGGCCGCGCAATCCGCCGATCCGCGAGCGCAAGGAGATCCCCACCAGCTGGCTGGAGATCAAAATCATCGAGGGACGCAACCGGCAGGTACGGCGGATGACCGCCCATATCGGCCACCCCACCCTGCGCCTTATTCGCTACGCCATCGGTGACTGGACGTTAGATGGTCTGGCCCCCGGCGAGAGCCGTGCCCTGCCCGCCCCCGAGCTGGCGCCGAGCTCCAACAGCCGCCCGCGTCCCTCCTCATCCCGTTCAGGCGCTCATACCGCCAAACCGGCCAAACCGGCAGGGGAGGCACCACGGCGGCCCAGCCAGCCGAGACGGGACGAGCGCCCCCGCACCACTCACCCAACCGAGCGTTCAACTTCAAACCCGACCAGCGGCAAACCCCGCAGCAGTGGTCGAGGAACGGCACGCCGACCGGCCCGAGCGGGCAATCCCGATAGCAACGACAAGGAGTCATGATGAGCAATCAGGCAGAGCAATCGACCACCAGTCACGCCCGCATGGAGGCGCGCCTGACGGTCGCCGCCCTGGTGCAGTGGCAGGGGCGCTTTCTGGTGGTGGAAGAGGAGATAAAAGGCCAGCGCCGCTTCAACCAACCCGCCGGCCATGTGGAGCCGGGAGAAAACCTGCTTGAAGCGGCCTGTCGTGAGCTGAAAGAGGAGACGGGTCTGACCGCCACGCCGACCGCCTGGCTTGGTACCTATCTGTTCAAACCGGCCGACAGCGAGGCCACCTATGTGCGCACCGCCATCATCTTCGACCTTGAAAAAGCGCCGGGTCAACACCATCCAGAGGATCCTGACGGTGATGTGCTGGCTTGCCACTGGCTCACTCTGGAAGAAATAGCGGAATGCAAACCGGCCCTGCGCAGCCCCTTGGTGTGGCAGTGCATTCAGGACTATCTGGCGGGGACACGACTGCCACTGTCGGCCCTCAAGGCCTTTATTTGAGGCTATTTGACACTCTTTTACGGCCACGCTGGCCAATAACAGAAAAACGATTTCCTGCTATCAGGCTCCTGATGGGAACTGCGGCATGGATATGTGACCGGGGGCGCAAAACTCTGGTAGAATATGCCCCGTTTAAACGAACTGGTAACTTCGACTAATGACAGACAACAGCCAAATCAAGGTGATCGTCGGCATGTCCGGCGGCGTGGATTCTTCCGTCTCGGCCTACCTGCTCCAGCAGCAGGGCTATCAGGTCGAAGGCTTGTTCATGAAGAACTGGGAAGAAGACGACACGGACGAGTACTGCTCTGCCGCCCAGGATTTGGCTGATGCCAAGGCCGTCTGCGACAAGCTGGGGATGAAACTCCACACCATCAACTTCGCGGCCGAGTACTGGGACAACGTGTTCGAGCACTTCCTCGAAGAGTACAAGGCTGGCCGCACGCCAAACCCCGATATCCTGTGCAACAAGGAGATCAAGTTCAAGGCGTTCCTCGAATTTGCCGCCGAAGAGCTGGGTGCCACCTACATCGCCACCGGCCACTATGTGCGCCGTGACGACAGCACCGGCCGCCCGCGCCTGCTGCGCGGTCTCGATACCAACAAGGATCAGAGCTACTTCCTCTATACCCTGAGCGAGAAGCAAGTGGGTCAGAGCCTGTTCCCGGTTGGCGATCTGGAGAAGCCCGAGGTGCGCCGCATCGCCGAGCAGCTGGATCTCATCACCGCCAAGAAGAAAGACTCCACCGGTATCTGCTTTATCGGCGAGCGAAAGTTCAAGGACTTCCTGGCCAAGTTTCTGCCCGCCCAGCCCGGCAAAATCGAGACCGTGGATGGCAAGGTGATCGGTGAACATCAGGGTCTGATGTATCACACCCTGGGCCAGCGCAAGGGGCTCGGCATCGGTGGTCGCAAAGATGCCACCGAAGAGGCCTGGTACGTGGTCGACAAAGAGGTCGAGCGCAACGTGCTGGTGGTGGCGCAGGGCGAGCATCCTCGCCTCTACTCCGACGGCCTCATCGCCAGCCAGCTGCACTGGGTGGATCGCACCCCCATTCGCGAGCCGCGTCGCTGCACCGTCAAGACCCGCTACCGTCAGCAGGATATCCCCTGCCTGATCCAGCCCATCGACGACGAGACCATCCGGGTCATCTTCGACGAGAAACAGGCTGCGGTGACACCGGGCCAGTCCGCCGTCTTCTACGACGAGGAAGTGTGTCTGGGCGGCGGCATCATCGAACAACGTTTCAGCCATCCGGTTTGAATCCTTAACAGAAGGCAGCAGACGTGAGCGATAAATTCCAAGACAGAACCATGGCCTTTGCCGGCATCTGCCAGGCCGCGTATCTGGTGCAGAAGGTGGCCCGAGACGGCAGCTGTGACGAGGCCGCCCTGCGCGAGAGCCTCTCCAGCATTCTGGTGACCAACCCGAGCCAGCCGCTCGAGGTGTTCAACAACACCCATCTGGCCATTCGCGACGGCTACCGTGCGCTGGTCGAGCAGCTGGGTGCCGACGGCAGCCAGAAGAATGCCGAGCTGACCCGCTACGTGGTGAGCCTGATTGCGCTGGAGCGCAAGCTGGCCAAGCGCAAGGACATTCTCAATATGCTGGGTGAGCGGATCAGCCAGATTGGCCGCCAGCAACAGCACTTCGATCTGCTCGACGAGCAGATTTTGGCCAACATGGCGAGCATCTACAGCGATCTTATCAGCCCCATCGGGCCGCGCATCCAGGTTGCGGGTACCCCGCTGTTCCTGCAGCAACCGCTGGTGCAGCACAAGGTGCGCGCCCTGCTGCTGGCAGGCATTCGTGCCTGCGTGCTGTGGCGTCAGCTCGGTGGCAGCCGCACCCAGATCATCTTCGCTCGCAAGAAGATGGTGGAGCTGGCCAAACGTTACTAATCATCGGCTCGCGCGCGGGCCAGCCGAGGTCGACATCAGGGTGAACAGCCGCACATCCGCCTTGATGACGACTCAGCCCCACGCGCGAGTGGATACGGATCCCCCACACAAATCATCAGGAGTTCACCCCATGGAGCTGTCCGCGCTGACTGCTGTTTCCCCGATTGACGGTCGTTATGGCGACAAGGCCGATGCCCTGCGCCCTATCTTCTCCGAATTCGGCCTGCTGCGTTTTCGCGTCGAAGTCGAGGTGCGCTGGTTGCAAAAACTGGCCAGCCACGCCGGGATCCCGGAAGTCCCTGCCCTGAGCGCGGCCGCCAATGCCCTGCTCGACGGCATCGTCAGCAACTTCAACGAGAGTGACGCCGCCCGCATCAAACAGATCGAGCGCACCACCAACCATGATGTGAAAGCGGTGGAGTACTTCCTCAAAGAGAAAGTCGAAGTGAACCCGGAGCTGGCGGCTGTCAGCGAGTTCATCCACTTCGCCTGCACCTCGGAAGACATCAACAACAACTCCCACGGTCTGATGCTGAAAACCGCCCGCGAAGAGGTCATCAAACCTTATTGCGAGAAGCTGATCAACGAGCTCAAGCGTCTGGCTCACGAGTACCGTGACATGCCGCTGCTCTCCCGCACCCACGGTCAGCCGGCGACCCCGAGCACCATGGGCAAGGAGATGGCCAACGTAGCCTACCGTCTGGAGCGCCAGTTCAAGCAGATCATGGCGGTGGAGATCCTCGGCAAGATCAACGGTGCGGTCGGCAACTACAACGCCCACCTTAGCGCCTACCCGAATGTGGACTGGCACCAGTTCTCCGAGGAGTTTGTTACCTCCCTGGGCCTGACCTGGAACCCCTACACCACCCAGATCGAGCCGCACGACTACATCGCCGAGCTGTTCGACGCCATGGCCCGCTTCAACACCATCCTGATCGACTTCGACCGCGATGTGTGGGGTTACATCTCCCTGGGTCACTTCAAGCAGCGCACCATCGCGGGCGAGATCGGCTCCTCCACCATGCCGCACAAGGTCAACCCCATCGACTTCGAGAACTCCGAAGGCAATCTGGGTCTGGCCAACGCCGTGTTCCAGCATCTGGCGAGCAAGCTGCCCATCTCCCGCTGGCAGCGTGATCTGACCGACTCTACCGTACTGCGCAACCTGGGTGTAGCGGTGGGTTACTCCCTGATTGCCTATCAGGCGACCCTGAAGGGCATCTCCAAGCTGGAAGCCAACGACGCCGCCATGGCCGCCGATCTGGACGCCAACTGGGAAGTGCTGGCCGAGCCGATCCAGACCGTGATGCGCCGCTACGGTATCGAGAAGCCCTACGAGAAGCTCAAGGAGCTGACCCGTGGTCGCCGCGTCGATGCCGAAGGGATGCGTACCTTTATCGACACTCTGGAGTTGCCGGAAGCGGTCAAGGTTGAGCTGAAGAAGCTGACCCCGGCCAACTACATCGGTGACGCCCAGCGTCTGGTTGATCTGCTGAAGTAAGCCAACCGGCAGTGACGAAGGGGCCCTGTGCACGATACGCCACAGGGCCCCTGTTATTTTCCCTGCCACGGCAGGATCCCGAGTGGCTTTTCCCAAGCCCGCCTTGGGCAAAACCTCTTTGCGAGACACGAGAAACAGCATGTACGAACTCAATCTGGATATCGCTCACTTCCTCGAGCACTACTGGCAGAAGCGCCCGCTCCTTATCAAGGGCGGCTTCACCGACTTTCAGGATCCCATCAGCCCGGACGAGCTGGCGGGTCTGGCCATGGAAGAGGTGGTAGAGTCCCGCCTCGTCACCCGTTTCGACGGCAAGTGGGATGCGGCCCACGGCCCCTTCGAATCCTACGACCATCTGGGCGAAGAGAACTGGACCATTCTGGTACAGGCCTGCAACCACTGGGCCCCCGAGGTGAACGAGCTGGCGGTGCCGTTCCAGTTCATTCCGGGCTGGCGCTTTGACGATGTGATGGTAAGCTTCTCCACCCCTCACGCGGGTGTCGGCCCCCACATCGACAACTACGATGTGTTCATCACCCAGGGGCTGGGCAAACGCCACTGGCGGGTTGGCGATGCCAAGCCGCTCAACGAGTTTGCCGCCCACGCCGCCCTGCTGCACTGCGAGCCGTTCGAGGCTATCATCGACGTCATCATGGAGCCGGGTGACATTCTCTACATTCCGCCCGGATTCCCCCACGAAGGCTACGCCATCGAGCCCTCCATGAACTTCTCGGTGGGTTTCCGCGCACCAGATGCCAAGGCGCTTATCTCCTCCTTTGCCGATCATCTGATCGACAACGAGGTGCGTACCGAGCGTTATGGCGATGCCGATCTCAAGCCCCGTGCCCGTCACGGCGAGATCCAGCCCCACGAGCTGCACCGTCTGCGCGAGCTGATGCAGCAGGCCCTCGATGACGAGACCCTGTTCAAGGAGTGGTTCGGCACCATGATCTCCGAGGCCAAGCACGATCTGGATGTCAATCCGGTCGAGCCGGACTACAGCGCCGAGGAAGTGGCCGACCTGCTGACCCAGGGCGAACCTGCCATCAAGGTGCCGGGTCTGCGCACCGTCTGGTTCAGCGGCGAGAGCCAGCAGTGCTTCATCGACGGCGAAGCCTGGACGCTGCAGAGCGAAGATGCGGCCGCCATTTCGCTCCTGTGTGACAAAGACATCATCACTCAGGCCGACATGGTGGAGCTGGCCGATCAGGCTGGCTTCCTGCAACTGCTGACCCGTCTGGTCAACCGTGGTTACTGGTTCTTCAACTAACCTGACTGGCTGATAGAGATGAAAAAGGCGCCATCAGGCGCCTTTTTCACAGATGTCGACCATTCACACCTCGAGCGGCTCTTCGTCAGGCAGCTCGTCAAACAGCGGGTGATAGAGCACCTCACCCTGCACACCCGCAAAACCGCGCTCCTGCAGCTCCATCGCCATAAAGCAGTCGGCAGGCACCTCATAGATGCAGTGGAGGCCAAACTCGCTGGCCGGGCGGAAACCGAAACGGCTGTAATAGGCCGGATCCCCGAGTACTACCACCCCTTTCCAGTCCATTTCGAGCGCCGTATCAAGCCCTTCACGGATGAGATCAGAGCCAATCCCCTGACCTTGCCAGTCGGGATGAACCGCGACCGGCGCCAGACCGAGCCAGGGCCCTTCCATGCCGTTAATGGTGATCGGGCTTAGCATCAGGTGCCCCATGAACTCGTACTCTTCCTCTTCGACCATGGTCACTACGGCAGCACCACATTCGCGCAGGCGGTTGACCAGTTCGGCCTCATCGGAACGACCGAAGGCGGCACTCAGCAGCTCATAGACCGGCAGCATGTCACCGGGGCACTCGGTTCTCAACATCAGGTATTACTCCTCGTACAGCAGAGCGGGCATTATTCCACACAACGGCTGGTCATTCTGAGTACCTTTGTCCAAAAATGGGAGGGTGCACTCAGGAAAACAAGCTGCAAACTGCTGCTGCAAGGCGGTTAGCGTAGCCGGGGTGACCCTGTTCATCGCCTCGTGGTAGGCCAGCCAGAGGGCGGGAGCCTCCCGCGCCAACCGATCAAAGGTCAGTTCGGGCGTTTGATGCCAACAGCCATCCAGCTCATCGACCAGCTCCGGCAGCTCCACCAGCAGCCGTAACTGCTGATAGCGTATCTGCGGCGAGTCACCGTTGCCGCCCAGCGCCAGCGCCATCAATTGGTTGAACCAGTGGAGCCGTGATGCGCGCTCCTCGCGGCTGAGCAGCTCTGGCCCCTGCCGCTGCAGCGCGGCCAGTTGCAGCAACCACGCCAGCCCCTGTTCATCCCTGTCTTTCAGCAAGACGCCGCCAAGATGGGACAACTGCTCCGGTTCGGCCTGCTCCAGCAGATCGACGGGATAACAGTGCAGCGCCAACAACCTCTCAAGATGCGGCGGGCAACGCAGAAAACAGGACTCCTCCCCAGCCCCCCTCTTATCCACAAAGAGCGAGATGGCCAGCTTGCCGTTGGCACTCTGCCGATTGATCGTGGCAGGCTCCCACAGGATCACCACGGCAATCCGCTCATCTGCCAGCCAGCTGGAAATTTCCTCGGGCAGGGGATTGGGTAAGGAGGGTGCGCGATCCAGTCGCCAGTAGCTCACCTCACACGGCTGGCGACCACTGATATGGCGCCGCCCGCGATAGTGCATCCCCACTTTTGCCATCACCCGGCCGGAGGCTAAATTGTCCGGCATATGGCGAGCCGTCAGCGCCGGCAGTTGCAGTTGGTCAAAGGCAAACTCCTTGACCAAGCCAGCGGCCCGAGTCGCCAGACCGCGATTCTGCCAGGGCACGCCCACCCACCAGGCGAGCTCGCCATTCCAGTGCAAGGAGATCACCCCAACCAGCGCCGCCCCTTGCTCCTCTGGCAAGGTGATGGCCCAGCTCCAGCCAAGGCCAAGCGCCGCCTTGCGCCAGCTAAGGGCCAGCCAGTCGCGGGCCCCCTCCGGCGGATAGGGGTGAGGAATATTGAGGGTATAGCGGGCCAGCGCCTCGTCGCTGCAGTAGCGCACTATCTCGCGCTCATCGGCGGCCTGCAGTGGTCGCAGCACGACGCCAGCGGCGTGCGAATCCTCGGCCAACGTCGGTATCATCACGCGGCGCGCCAGCAGGCGATTAAGCACGGCACCCAAATCGGCCTCGGGGGTGAGCGGCAGATCGGCCCCCACAGGGCCAAGGGTGAGCAGTCCCTGCTCCTTGGCGAGGGTCAATAGGGAGGTAGAGGCACTGATCAGAACCTGGCGGCTGGGATCAACATGAAAATCCGCCAGCAGATCCCCATCGAGCCAGGCAGCCAGCAGGGCTCCCGGGCAGAGCACCCCGTCCGGAGGGCTGCTCGCCCAGGGTGCATCGGTTTGATCGAGGGCAGCCGCCGCTTCTTTGCCGAGCAGCAGCTGCCAGCGATGACCTTGCTGCTGCCAGTGCGGCAACAGCGCAGCCCACTGCGGTTGCCACAGACTGGCCTCGATCAGCAGTTCCATCAGCTGGCCTGACAGGCCGCTGGCAGCGTCAGATGGCGGGGATGGGCTTCGATACGGGCGATCCAGCTACGGATAGCGGGCCACCCCTGCAGAGAAAAGATCCCCTCCTCTGCCACATGGGTGTAGGCATAAAGGGCGATATCGGCGATGGTCGGCGCATCACCGCACAGATAGGGGCTCTGTTTCAGCTGCTGCTCCATTACCGCCAGCGCCTTCTCGCCACCGGCTTTCAGCCCGTCGAGACGCGCCTCCTGGGACTCGGGGCGGCCGAGATAGTGAACGATAAAGCGGGCCACCGCGATATAGGGTTCATGGCTGTACTGCTCGAAGAACATCCACTTGAGCACCTCGGCCTGCTGGCGCGGATCGGTGGGCCACAAGGCGCTGCCTTGCGCCAGATAGAAGAGGATGGCGTTGGATTCCGCCAGCGCATCGCCCTGGCCAATCTCCAGCACCGGGATCTTGCCGTTGGGGTTCATGGCCAGAAATGCGGGGATATGGGTATCCCCCTCCTGAATATCCACCTCAACCCACTCAAGGGGCAACTCCAGCCAGCGGGCCAGCAGCCACACCTTGTAACAGTTGCCGGAACGCAGATCACCATACAGACGCATGCACACTCCTTGTGAAAACAGATTTGAACAGCGCGATCAGGGAGCCAGGCGCTCAATGTGCCAGCCATCCCCTTCGCGAGTGTAGTAGAAGCGGTCGTGCAGCCGGTGCTCGCCCCCCTGCCAGAACTCCACCGTCTCGATCACCACCCGGAATCCGCCCCAGAAGCTCGGCAGCGGCACTTCGCCATTTGCAAACTTCTGCTTGAGCTCGAGGAACTTGGCCTCCAGCACGCCGCGGGCCGAGATGCGGGTCGACTGCTTGGAGACCCAGGCTGCGATCTGGCTATCCTTGGGACGGCTGTGGAAATACTTCATCACCTCGAAGGTGCTCATCTTCTCCACCCGACCGGTCACATGCACCTGACGGTCGAGCGTATGCCAGGGGAAGAGCAGGCTGATACGGGGATTGCCTTCCAGCTGCTGCGCCTTGCGGCTGCCCATGTTGGTGTAAAAGACCATCCCCTGGGCGTCGTAGTGCTTGAGCAGCACGGTGCGCTGCCAGGGCTGACCATCGGCATCCACCGTCGCTACCACCATGGCGGTGGGATCGGTCAGTTTGGCCTCACAGGCCTGCGCCAACCACTTCTCGAACAGCGCCAGCGGCTCGGCCGGCAGATCGGCCCGGTGCAGCCCGCCACGGGAGTATTCACGGCGCAGATCAGCAACATCCATCATCTTGATTTTCCTTCAAATAAATAATGGTTCCACGACCATCAAGAGAGTGACGCAGGCATTGTGCTCCGCCCCTCTTGCGGTGACAAGCCATAACGCAGCCGAGCACTCCACCGCAGAACAGATAACACTTCGGCAGTTGCTCTTGCCAATTTTCAGACGTAGTCACAGTCAAAAAGGGAATCACACTCGACCACACTTTATATATCTACCTTGCACCGCATGACCCTTACACCTATCATTGCGCCGGTTTATCTGTTTTAGAATCATCCACAGCTACTCGGATGGTTCATCTTTATCTGGCCAAGGTTAATCTCATGCTCAAATCCCCACTGTTGCCCCGTTTCGGGGATCTTGTCGTTGCCATTGTTGACGATGTGCTCGGTCAGGGTCTTACCCTCGACCGCGCTTATGCCCGTCACTTCTCCGGCATCGAACTAAAACCGCAAGAACAGGCAAGGATTGCCCTGGTCACCGGCGACCTGCTGCGCCGTCTCAGCCTCTATTGCTTCCTCACCGGTATTCAGGTGCGTCAGGCCGAAAAGAATGTCTGGCCGCTGCTGCACAGCTGGCACGCCTTCCACAAAATTGCCCAGCCCAACCACCCGACCCTGGATCGCTTCAATGAAGAGGCATTCCGCCGCCGTCTGACCGAGGCGAAGAAGAACCCGGTATTGATGGATGGTTGCCCGAGCTGGCTGGAGAAACTGGGTAGCGAGCAGTTGGGTGAAGCCTGGCCTGCCGAGCGTGCAGCCCTGGCCTGGATGCCCAAGCGTTACCTGCGGGTCAACACCCTCAAGTGCACCCGTGATGAGCTGCAAGCCATGCTGGCCAAAGAGCAGGTCACCACCATTCCGGTTGAAGGTGTGGAGACTGCCCTGCAGGTCACCTCCGACGCCGCCCTGTTCCGTACCAAGGCCTTTGCCGATGGTTGCTTCGAACAGCAGGACGCAGGCTCCCAGCTGGTTGCTGCTGCGCTGGAAGTTGCCCCGGGCATGCGCGTTATCGACGCCTGCGCCGGTGCCGGTGGCAAGACCCTGCATATCGCCGCCATGATGCAGGGCAAAGGCCGTCTGCTGGCAATGGATGTGGAAGAGTGGAAGCTGGAGAACCTCAAGCAGCGCGCTCGTCGCGCGGGTGCCCACAACGTGGAGACCCGGGTCATCACCAGCAGCAAGACCGTCAAGCGCCTCAAAGAGAGCGCCGACCGCGTACTGCTGGACGTGCCCTGCTCCGGGCTTGGCGTACTCAAGCGCAATCCGGATGCCAAATGGCGTGATACCGCCGAGCGTCTGCCGGTGCTGGTCGCGCTGCAAGAAGAGATCCTGCAGCGTTACAGCCAGATGGTGAAGGTTGGTGGTCTGCTGGTCTATGCAACCTGCTCCATCCTGCCCGAGGAGAACCGCCAGCAGGTGGACAAGTTCCTCGCGGCCAACGAGAACTTCCGTCTGCGTGACGATCACACTGTGAGCCCGTCAGAGACTGGCTTCGACGGTTTCTACATGGCACGTATCGAACGGATCGCCTGATCTGCCCGATGACCATATAGACAAAAGCGGCTGCCATTGGCAGCCGCTCTGTTTTGGCTTGCTGACACACTCCCGATGGAATTACAGCGCAGCAATCGCCTCTATCTCGATCTTCACATCCTTCGGTAACCGAGCCACCTCCACGCAAGAGCGCGCCGGATACATGGCATCGTGCTCGGAGAAGAAGTCGTTGTAGACCTGATTCACCGCAGCAAAGTCGTTCAGATCCGAGACAAACACCGTGGTCTTGAAGATGTTGCGCACCTCGCCGCCTGCTGCCTCGACAATCGCCTTTACGTTTTGCAGGGAGCGCAGGGTCTGCGCTTCGATACCCTCTGCAATGTCGCCGCTCACCGGGTCCAGCGGGATCTGGCCGGAGGTGTATAGGATGTTGCCAATCCGGGTGGCCTGCACATAGGGGCCGATGGCGCCCGGCGCCGCCTTGGTAGTGATAACCTGTCGCATCTGTTACTTCCTCGTGCTGACAAACAAAAAGTAGGCCCGGAGCAAGCCTGCTCACCCCGGGCATGAGAGTTACATCATGTTGGTGAAGGTTCTGGAGATGACGTCCTGCTGCTGCTCGCGGGTCAGGGCGTTGAAGCGAACCGCATAGCCGGAGACCCGGATGGTCAGACTGGGGTACTTGTCCGGATTCTCGATGGCATCCAGCAGCATCTCGCGGTTCATCACGTTGACGTTGAGGTGCTGGCCCCCTTCCACATCCCGCTCGTGATGGAAGTAGCCATCCATCAGCCCCACCAGATTGTTCTCGCGATTGGCGGGTTCCTTGCCGAGCGCCCCCGGCACGATGGAGAAGGTGTAGGAGATCCCGTCCTTGGCGTATTTGAACGGCAGCTTGGCCACCGAGGCGAGTGAAGCAACCGCCCCCTTGCGATCCCGACCGTGCATCGGGTTGGCCCCCGGGGCAAACGGGGCACCGGCGCGGCGGCCATCCGGGGTGTTGCCGGTCTTCTGGCCATAGACCACGTTGGAGGTGATGGTCAGGATCGACTGGGTCGGCACCGCATTGCGGTAGGTCGGTAGCGCCTGGATCTTCTTCATGAAGCGCTCGACCAGATCGCAGGCGATAGAGTCGGCCCGCTCGTCGTTGTTGCCGTACTGGGGATACTCCCCCTCAATCACAAAATCGACCGCCAGCCCGTCAGCATCGCGCACCGGCTTGACCCTGGCGTACTTGATGGCCGCCACCGACAGACCTGCAATGCCGCAGGCCATGGTGCGATAGACGTCGCGGTCGTGCAGCGCCATCAGGGAAGCCTCGTAGCTGTACTTGTCGTGCATGTAGTGAATAAGGTTGAGCGCACTGATGTACTGCACCGCCAGCCAGTCCATAAAGCTGTCGAGGCTGGCCATGACAGTGGCGTAATCCAGCACCTCGTCCATGATGGGCGCCACTTTCGGGCCGACCTGGATCTTCAGCTTCTCGTCCACCCCGCCGTTGATGCAATAGAGCAGGGTTTTGGCCAGATTGGCGCGAGCACCGAAGAACTGCATCTGCTTGCCGATCACCATAGGGCTCACGCAGCAGGCGATGGCGTAATCATCGCTCTCGAAGTCGGTGCGCATCAGATCATCGTTCTCATACTGCAGGGATGAGGTATCGATGGAGACGCGGGCCGCATAGGTCTTGAAGGCCCGCGGCAGCCCTTCCGCCCATAGGATGGTGAGGTTGGGCTCGGGCGCCGGCCCCATGGTCTTGAGGGTGTGGAGGTAGCGGAAGGAGTTCTTGGTCACCAGGGTGCGACCATCCAGCCCCATGCCACCGATCACCTCGGTGGCCCAAATGGGGTCGCCGGAGAAGAGGGAGTCAAACTCGGGGGTACGCAGGAAGCGCACCATGCGGATCTTCATGATGAAGTGATCGACCAGCTCCTGGGCATCCTGCTCGCTGATAAGCCCCGCCTTCAGATCCCGCTCGATATAGATGTCGAGGAAGGTAGCTGTACGACCGAGGGACATGGCCCCGCCATTTTGCGACTTCACTGCCGCCAGATAGGCAAAGTAGAGCCACTGCACCGCCTGCTGGGCAGTGCGTGCCGGCCCGGAGATGTCAAAGCCGTAGCTGGCCGCCATCTGCTTGATCTGCACCAGTGCCCGCTTGTGCTCGGCCAGCTCCTCGCGCTGGCGGATCACCTGCTCCAGCAGCTCTCCCCGCTCGAGAGCCGGTTGCAGATCGGCAAACTGCAGCTCCCGCTCACGGATTAGATAATCTATGCCATAGAGCGCTACCCGACGATAATCTCCGATAATGCGACCACGGCCGTAACCATCCGGCAAACCGGTCAAAATTCCTGATTTTCGGCAGCGCAACATCTCGGGAGAGTAGACGTCGAACACGCCCTGGTTATGGGTTTTGCGCAATTCGCTGAAGGGATATTCAAATTCGGGATCCATCTCCCGGCCATATGCTTCAAAAGAGCTGCGGATCATATTTACGCCGCCAAACGGGTGCAGCGCTCTTTTAAGGGGCTTGTCGGTTTGCAGGCCAACGATTTTTTCCAGCCCCTGCTCGATATAACCCGGCCCGTGGGCGGTAATTGTGGTGGCAATATTGGTATCAAAATCGACCGGTGCGTGGGTGGCATTCTCGATACGAATCCCCTTCATCACCTTGTTCCATAAAGTGGTGGTCGCTTCGGTGGCATCTGCTAAAAACTGTTCGTCACCTTCATAGGGGGTGTAGTTCTGCTGGATAAAATCACGGACGTTGATCTCGTGCTTCCAGTTTTCACCGGCAAACCCTTGCCATGCCTGACGGAATTTATCCTGATCCAATTGCATATCAACTTTCATCAAATAAACCTCATTCACTACTCATGACACTACAGTGGAAGATGTCAGACGCACTCGGCCTGACGAACCTGCTGCCCCAGACGAATGGCATCCAGCGCGATCATTTTCTCTTCATTGGTGGGAATAACCGCCGCCAGCACCATGGACTCTGCCGCCGAAATAATCCGACAACCCTCGCTATTGGGACGCTGGTTAAACGGCTCGCTGATCGCTACGCCAAATACCTGAAGTCGTTCGCATACCAGCTTTCTGATAAAGGCCGAGTTTTCGCCAATACCGCCGGTGAAAATAACGGCATCCAGTCGGCGCAATGAGGTGGCATGACCACCGATATGGCGGGCAATACGATGGGCAAAGGCGTGAATGGCCAATTTCGCCCCGGGATGTCCTTCGTGATAGGCAGCTTCCAATACCCGCATATCTGAGGAGAGCCCCGAAATACCCAGCAGGCCGGACTGCTTGTTCAATACCCGCTCGATATCCTCGATAGATTGACCCGTCTTGCTGGCGATATAGGCCAGCGCGCCAAAATCGATATCGCCGCTGCGGCTGCCCATGATCAGCCCCTCCAGCGGCGTCATCCCCATTGAGGTATCGACGCTCTTGCCATCCTGCACCGCGCAAATAGAGGCGCCATTGCCCAGATGAGCGATGACCAGACCGGCATGTTGCTCATCCAGCCCCATAAATACGCAAGCCTGCTCGGCAACATAGCGATGGGAGGTGCCATGGAAACCATAGCGACGCACTCCATAATCCTGCAAATATTGGTAAGGCAGCCCATAGATATAAGCTTCCGGCTTGAGGGTCTGGTGAAAGCCGGTATCAAATACCGCAATTTGGGGTTGTGTGGGAAATAGCTGGCGGGCGGCCATCACGCCACTTAAATTGGCGTGATTGTGCAGGGGGGCCAAGGGTGACACCTGCTTTATTTTGGCCAAGACATGTTCATCAATGATCACGGCTTCGCTAAATTCACTACCACCATGAGCAATACGATGACCCACCAGTGCAATGGCACCCAGCAGATCCCGTTTTTTCAATTCCGCCGCGATGGCAGCCAATGCACAGGTGTGGTTATTTTCAGTTAATGACATAGCGGGCTCTTTACCCACTTGCAATTGGGGATGGGCCGTCTCAATACCATCCGCCATACCGGATATCACCACCTCACAGGATTGACTCTCCAGTACCGAGAATTTGACCGATGAGGAGCCGCAATTGATAACCAGAACCAACGAATCAAACTTCATTACATCGCCTCGAGATTAATAGTGTCGAGTCACTGCAGTCAGGGCATTTCGCCATAAACAGAAAGTCAAAAAATGGCAAGCCTTACCCAGGGCCCACATAATTGTGGCCAACGAAGAACCGGTTATTGCTCATGTCTGACTGCACCATCCAGACCCCGCCAGGGGAGCCTGAATGGTTGATGACTTGCAGAAAAGGTTTTCAGAACAGCTTGGAAACTATATTCAGGATGGTCAGCACACCGATGATGGTGACAAACAGGTTGCTGGCCTGACCTTTATATTTTGCAAGTGCCGGTGTCTTGCTCACCGCATACATCGGCAGCAGACAGAGCAGGGAAGCGATGATTGGCGCCCCCATTGCCTCAATCAGGTCGAGGATGTTGGGGTTCACATAAGCGACCAGCCAGGTCGAACCCATGATGAACAACATACTGACCATGTTGAGTTTTTTACTGGAAACCTTGCTCTTGTCACCCTGGTAGCCAAAGCGGAGGATAAGGCCATTCAACCCTTCCAACGTCCCCAGATAGTGACCGAAGAAGGATTTGAAGATAGCAACCAGCGCGATAATGGACGCCGCATACTCCAGGGTGGTGGCAAACGCAGACTTGCTGCCCGTCATTGAGGAGAAGTGGTTAGCCAGATAGGAGAGCACCGGAATATTCTGGGCTTTGGCTTCCGCCATGTTTTGCGGTGACAGGGTAAAGAGGCAGCTGAAGGCAAAGAACATCACCACGGCCACCATCAGCATGCTGGCACCGGAGATAATCTTCGAGCAGCGTTTCTCGGTAAAATCACGCCCGAACTCCTGCTCATACTCTTCCCGTTTGGAGACAATGAAAGAAGAGACTATCGGCGAGAAGTTGAAGGAGAAGACCATGATGGAGATCCCCAGCCAGATGGTAACCAGAATACCATCGTGACCAAACATCGATATCTCGCTCAGATTGACCTGATCAAAGACGGCACTGTTCCAGTACGGGACGAGGGAGAGAGAGATAACGATCAGACTGGCAATAAAGGGAAAGACCAGATAGCTCATCACCTTGACCATCAGATCTTTACCGAAGTAGATCACGAATGCCATCAACATCAACAATGCCAGTGCAACCACACCTCGATTAAGCGGAACCAACTGTAGTTGATGCTCCCAAAATGCCATAAAGGTATTGGTGATCGTCACACCATATATCCACAGCAGTGGGCAGATGGCAAAGAAATAGAGGAAGGTAATTACCACTCCACCCATCTTGCCAAAATGTTCTTCAACGGTCTCGGTAATATTTGCCGATGGATTACTACCAGAAAGACATAATCTGGCCAACGCCCTGTGGCAATAAAATGCAATGGGGTAAGCCAGCACCAGCATGATTAATATTGGGATCAGGCCACCATATCCGGCCCGGATGGGAAAGAACAAGACCCCCGCCCCGATAGCAGTACCGAACAGACCTAATCCCCATGTGGTATCCGATTTACGCCATGCACGCGTATTCTCTTTACTGCCGGTTACAACACTGTCTAATATCATGACTGCATTCCTTACAGGCTAAATTGACGAATATTGTTCTGTTCGATAATTTCGGCGATCCGGGTCAGATCAATATTGCCACCCGAAATAATGCTGACGGTCTTTTTACCTTCGACATAATGTTTCAGCTTGCCACTGAGCAGCGCTGCCGAGGCCAGAGCTCCCGCCCCTTCGGTAATCACCTTGTTGCGCTGAATAAGGTCAACCATGCTATGACGAATATCATCCTCGGTGACCAGTACAATATCATCCACCAATTGTTTGACGATTTCGAAGGTCAGTGAACCGGGTCTTGCCACATCACAGCCATCGGCCAGCGTGCTGCTGGTTCTGTGATTGGTCATGGTACCGGCATAGAAAGAGGCCGCCATACCGTGCACATTCTCGGATTGCACACCAATCACCTTGATGGTCGGATTAATAGATTTGATAGCCATGGCAACACCGGCAATCAAACCACCGCCACCGATCGGCACTATGATGTTATCGACATCATACAAATCTTCGATAATTTCCAGGCCAATGGTGCCCTGGCCGGCAATCACTTTTGCATCGTCGAAAGGGGGGATAAATACGCGGCCTTCCATCTCCACGATTTCGCTGACTTTGGCAATGGTGTCATTGAAGCTATTTCCATGGAGGATCACTTTGGCTGAATAGTCACTGGTTGCAGCAATTTTTGATTTGGGGGCACAGCAAGGCATGACCACCTTGGCATCAATTCCCAGCATAGCACTGGAGAGTGATACACCTTGGGCATGATTGCCCGCCGAGCAGGCGACAACACCTTTTTGTCGGTCTTCCAGACTTAATGAACTGAGTTTGTTGAAGGCACCACGAATTTTAAAAGAGCCTGTACGTTGCATGTTTTCAAGCTTGAGGTAAACCTCGCCATGGCAACGTTCGCTGATGTAGTTAGAGGGTAGTTGCGCGGTCTTGTATATATGATTGGTCAGTCTTTTTTTGGCTTCAGTAATATCATGAAGACCAATGGGCAGATTGCTATACATCTTCATCGCAAATCTCTTTTTATTTATTAATTTGTAGGGTTTTATTTCACAGGGCGAAGCGATACTCATATACAGGACCTTAAGAAAACACTTCATTTGAAATTCCTTCTAAGGTCCTGTTCTGTATCGATTTTCGCTGCTTGGTTCGACGGGCATTTTTCGCCAAGTAAACGGCAGCCCATTCCAGACGCTCTCTTATTTCCACCAACACCCGATGAGCCACCGCTTCCAATAACGGGAACCACCAGGTTCCGCTATTTTTCGCCGCTTTCAGTGTGGATAAACCGTCCCCCATCAGCGTCTGAGCTACCCGTCTTTTCATCACCAGCGACAACAGGCTGGCCCACACCAGCCCCTCGGCAATGGCTTTCTGACCTGTCACAAAGCCCTTGAGCCGGTTGTGCGACTTCCACTCCTTAAACAGCAGCTCCACCTGCCAACGACAGCGGTACAGGCTCATCACCCGCTCTGCTGGCCATGCCTCTCGTGGCAGATTGGTCATCCAGATACAGAACCGTTTCTCCTCGGCAAACCAGCGTCGGATCAGCCGATACTCGAACTTGCCCGATTTCACCACCATATCCAGTACCTCTGCCCGACAGTGCCGCCGTCCAGCATCCTTGAGTGACAGGCCCGCCAGCTTCGGCACTTCCCGTTCGTCACCGCGCCATGCCCGGATAATCTTCGGGTTCAGGCTCTTACTACCCCTGACCAGATAGAAACCGCCCGCCTCGTTTAGTTTCGCAAAGTAGGCCATATCGATGTAACCCGCGTCCGCCAACAGCAGGCTGTTATTGAGCCGCTCGGGCTCAGGCAGGAACTGGCGCTCTGACGCCGTATCGGCAGAGACCTGCATGCAAACTGGACTTTGCTCCAATAGAGACATGAGCATATGACACTCGATTGCCGCCGGGCTAATGGTCTTGAACCTTCCCGGAAACACTTCGGCCAGGCTTTTGTGGACGGCAAAGGAAGTACCATCCTGCAACAACACCTGTTTGAATGCGCCAAGGGATGCAGTCTTCATCTGTTGGCCGATACGCAAGGCGATAGCCCGTTCAACCAGCGCCTTCATGAACAGGGCGAACGACGCTTTGCGCAACTGGTTGTGAAAGGGCTTGTAGGAAACCTGATGGGCATCAACCAGTTGCAAGGCATTGAAATGATGGTGCAATCCAGCGATACCATCGACCTGGTCGCAGCCAAGTGCCCGCAAGAGTGCAGTCACCAGCATGGCAGGCGTAATGGCTCGTTTGCGCAAGCAAAATTGGCAGTCACGGGCAATGCGGTCGAGTTCGGCAGGAGAGAGAAGTTGCTCAAGATAGTGGTTGGCATCGATAATGGTCATGGCTTCGTGCGTGGCGGTTTTGTTTGGCGATAAAATCAGATCACAATCGAAGCCATTTTTATATCTATTTCAATTGGTTGCTGCTAAAGATCCTGTACATG